>JAFZIB010000034.1 GCA_017554545.1 Clostridia bacterium | reverse complement strand
TCTTTTGATATTCGCTTGCCGTAGGCTCGAATACCGTGCAATAATCGGCCGTTCCGCCTATAAACGCGCTAGTCATTAAGTTAAACTGTACGTCGTAGTTTAGTATTACGTTTTGACCGTCAAATAGATTTAATTTGTTAAGAATATACTCAAAGCTCATTGCCGGAACACCACCGCGTCTGCCTGCAAGGATTTCTTTGCCTTCTAAATCGCTCCATTTAAAATCGGGTTCGGGATTTCTTGATACTAAGAACGAGCCGTCTTTCTGGGTTAGTTGAGCAAATACTTTAGGGGCGTCCTTCTTACCTTGGTTTTTAACGTATATAACGGTTTCTGGACCCATTAAACCAACGTCGGCGGTTTTAGACAGCAAAGCAGTCATAGAGGCGTCTGCGCCACCTCCGTTCGTTAGTTCAATTCTAATGTTTTTTTCGCTAAAATACCCGTTTTCAATAGCAACGTATAACGGTGCGTAAAAAATAGAGTGGGTAACTTCGTTTATGCGAATGGTTTTTTCCTTATCGTCTTTTTTGCAACCAGCAAAACAAAACAAGGCAAAAACGCAAGCTAATACGAACGAAATAATTGTTTTTAATGATTTTCTAATTTGCATCTTAGTTTACTCCGTTAATTTTTTATATTTTATTCTATGAAAATGACTTTATAATTGACAATGATTTGACACGGGGTATTAAAATAAGTATAATATTTGTGTATTATTAAAAAAAGGTAAAAATTTATGGAAATGTCAAAAACTTACAATCCTTCGGAATTTGAGAAGGATATTTATACTGAATGGGAAAGCAGCGGCTATTTCCGTGCCGAAGTTGACCCTGATAAAGTGCCCTTTACAATCGTAATTCCGCCACCCAACATTACCGGTCAATTACACATGGGACACGCCCTAGACGAAACCTTGCAAGACACTCTTATTAGATTTAAGAGAATGCAGGGTTATTCTGCGTTGTGGCTACCGGGTACTGACCACGCGTCTATTGCAACCGAAGTTAAAATCGTTGAGCAAATGGCTAAAGAAGGTATTACTAAAAACGACGTTGGCAGAGAGGGCTTTTTAGAGCGCGCTTGGGCTTGGAAAGAGCAATACGGTGGAAGAATCGTAGAACAATTAAAAACCTTGGGATCGTCTTGTGACTGGTCACGTTTAGCGTTCACTATGGATGAAAGATGTTCTAAAGCTGTAAAAGAAGTTTTCGTTAACCTTTATGAAAAAGGTCTTATTTATCGTGGGGATAGAATTATCAACTGGTGTCCCGAATGTAAAACCGCGTTATCTGATGCTGAAGTTGATTACGTAGAAGAAGATAGTAGCCTATGGTACATCAAGTATCCCGTTAAAGATACCGATAAGTTTATTACCGTTGCAACTTCTCGTCCCGAAACTATGTTCGGTGATACTGCGGTAGCAGTTAATCCTAAAGATAAAAGATATGCAGACCTAGTGGGCAAAACCTTAATTTTACCTATAGTTAACAAGGAAATTCCTATCGTTTTAGATGATTACGTTGAATTAGAATTCGGTACGGGCGCAGTTAAAATAACTCCTGCTCACGACCCTAACGACTTTGAAGTAGGCGCTCGTCACGACCTTCCCGTAGTCAAGGTTATGAACGACGACGGCACTATGAACGCGTTTGCAGGAAAGTACGAGGGAATGCCTGCCTTAGAGTGTAGAGAAAAGGTCGTTGAAGAACTAAAAGCGTTAGGTTATTTGGTTAAGATTGAACCTTTGCATCACAACGTAGGACATTGTTATAGATGTAAACACACGGTTGAACCTATCGTTTCTAAACAATGGTTTGTTAAAATGGAACCTTTGGCAAAGCCTGCTATCGAAGTAGTAAGAAACAAAAAAGTTAAATTTACTCCTGCTAGATTTAGCAAGATTTACTTTAACTGGATGGAGAACGTTAGGGACTGGTGTATTTCTCGTCAATTATGGTGGGGACATAGAATTCCCGCTTATTATTGCGACGATTGCGGAGAAATGATTATAAGCAAGTCTGACGTTACCGTTTGTCCTAAGTGTGGTAGCGCCAAGATAAGACAAGACGAGGACGTTTTAGATACTTGGTTCTCGTCGGCGTTATGGCCTTTCTCGACGTTAGGCTATCCTAATATGACTGAAGATTTAAAATATTTCTATCCAACCGACGTATTAGTTACCGGTTACGATATAATTTTCTTCTGGGTTGCTAGAATGATATTCTCTGGCTTAGAACACATGAAGAGAATTCCGTTTAAGAACGTGTTAATTCACGGCTTAGTTAGAGACTCGCAAGGCAGAAAGATGAGTAAATCTTTAGGTAACGGTATCGACCCGACTGAAATTATTGCTAAATACGGCGCAGACACCTTAAGATTCTCGCTTATAAACGGTGTAGCGGCTGGTAGCGATATGAGATTTTCCGACGAGAAAATCGAGGGCGCTAGAAACTTTATGAATAAAATCTGGAACGCGTCTCGTTTCGTTCTTATGAACGCTGAAGGACAAAAGATTTCAGATATTAAAGATTGTAAACTTACAATCGCAGACAAGTGGATTATAACCAAGTTAAATAGAACGATTAAAGAAGTAACGCTCAATATGGAAAAATATGAAATGGGCGTTGCACTAGCAAATCTTTACGATTTCGTTTGGACCGACTTCTGCGACTGGTATATCGAACTTACTAAACCTATTTTATACGGTGAAAACGATAAGAAGCGTGCGGACACCTTAAGCGTACTCGTTTACGTCTTGACGGAAATCTTAAAACTAATGCACCCATTCGTTCCGTTTATTACCGAAAAGGTTTATAAGGATATTCCTAACGCAAAGGGAACGATAATGCTTTCCGATTTCCCAAGATATAGCAACAAACTCAATTTCTTTGCTAGCACTAAAGAAATCGAATACGTTAAGGAAGTTATTAAGAATATTAGAAATATAAAAGCAAAACTTGGCGCTGCTCCTTCTAAAAAGGTAAATCTATTCGTAAAGACCGAAAACGGTAAACCCTTTAAGAACGGTGCAGTATATATTCAAAAATTAGCAGGAGTTGCCGATATAGAATTTATATCCGACAAATCTTGTTTAACCGAAAAGGTTGTATCACAGGTAATCGACGGCGCAGAATTATTTATTCCGCTAGGCGAACTTGTTGATATTGCTAGCGAAATCGAAAGACTAACTAAAGAGTTGAACGTAGTTGAAAGCGAAATCGCAAGAGCAAACAGTAAACTCTCTAACAACGGATTCTTAGAAAAAGCACCTAAGTCGTTAGTAGATAGCGAAAAGGCTAAAAGAGATAAGTATATCGACATGAGAGAAAAACTAATTAAACAATTACAAGACGTAAAAGGTTAATTTAAATGAGCGTGATTTTCACGCTCATTTATACTTTAACGATAATTGAGTATAATTTTCAAAATTTGCTAAATATTTTTCTTTTACTTGTTCGACAAAATTATTAGAAAAATAAAGGCAGTTTTTAAATCTTGTATTGACAAATATAAATATATATACTATTATGTAATTATAAATGAAAGGGAGATTTGAGATGAGAATATCAAAAGAATACGCGCTATCTAACACTATTAAAATCGATTATAACAATATGATGGCAGATTTTATCGGCAATGAGCAAGGTATAACCGCTAAGGAACTAGAAAATTCTAAGACGATTTGCTATAAAGCGTTTGACGTCGTTAAAGAATCTCGTGGAACGGGAATGCTCGGTTGGACCGAACTTCCTTATAATCAAAAAGAAATAGTTGAAGATATTATTTTAACCGCTAAAGACGTAAAGAAGAAGTTTGATAACTTCGTAGTTTTAGGTATAGGTGGTTCGGCTTTAGGTCCGATTGCAGTTTTTCAAGCGTTATGTCATTTAAGACATAACGAACTACCAAAGTCAAAGCGCAAATATCCTAAACTTTACGTAGAGGATAACGTTGACCCTGAAAGAATGAACGCTCTATTAGACGTTCTAGACTTAGAAAAGACTATGTTCAACGTAGTTACTAAGAGTGGTTCAACTAGTGAAACTATGGCTCAATATCTAATCATTATGGATATTCTAAAGTCAAAGTTTGGCGACAAGGCTAGCGAGCACGTTATAGCAACCACTTCTGCAAGTAAGGGAAATTTAATTAAAATTGCAAAAGAAGAAGGTCTTAAGACCTTTTTT
>JAFZIB010000033.1 GCA_017554545.1 Clostridia bacterium | reverse complement strand
GGGTATTTCTCCATATTGCTTAAGTTAAAACAATTTATTTAGTTGTATGTATTCGCTCACCTGCTAAGGTTTCCGAAGCAGGGGGACGACGCGTTAAGCAAACAGTCCGGTGGACTGTTTGTAGCCAAAGTCGCGAACAAGCTATGCTTGGAGCCGGCACGTAGTGACCTTGAGCCACTTGGGTATTTCTCCATATTGCTTAAGATGTTTTATTTATTTGGCTTTTTGCTTTTTAGTTAAGACTTTTATTCGCTTAACTAGGTGCATACGATATGTTATCACAAAATTAACTGTTTGTCAAAGTATTTTTTAATATTTTTAACTCTTTTAGTAATTCTATTATAAAAATTAAAAAGGCGTCGTTATAAAACGCCTTAATTAGTTGATTCAGTTAATAAGTTAAGCCGGATTGCTCGCCGACTAAATTTTCTGGGCGAGGGGTTGTGCCGACTACGATAGTGCCTCTGACTGCGTTGTAGGTGTCCGAGCGCAGTTTTATAACCTTAATCGTTTTGCCACCTATCTTTTTTATTAGACAGCCTTCGCTTTTAAGACCTTGCTTGCCGTAGGCAAGCACTTTTTTTTCGCCGTCGTATAGGTCTGGGTATTCGCCCTTTTGGTCGATTAACACTTCGCTCTCGGGAGGCTCTAGATACTCGTTTATTTTGCTAACTCTATAATATTTTTCCTTCATAGGTTGTCCGAAAATGCTAATTTTAACCGTGCTATCGGTTGCCGTGGCATAAATGATAATCGGGTTATACGTATCGTTAGTAAAGCGAAGGTCGGCGCTACCCGAGTTTACCATAGCGTCGAAAGACGGTGCAACGTAACTGACGGGCAGACTGTGAGGGTGGTATTCTTCTACTTTAAGCCCCGCCAAAATTACGGCGTTGTAAAGTGTTGTGGAAACCTGACAAACGCCACCGCCAACGCCGTCAACGAACTTGCCGCCAACTATAATCTTGGCGTTTTTATAGCCCCTAGCAGTAGTGCGCGCGCCAACCACTCTATTAAACGAGAATTCTGCGCCCACGTCTAAAAAATAGCCGTTAATGGTCTTAGTGGCAAGTTTAATATTGCTCTTTCTCTCGTCGCTCGATTGTGGATAAGAAGTATAAAATTCCGAGCGCAAAGTTAGTTCTTGAGGCTTTAGTTGATAGAAGGGCATAGCGCTTGCAGTTAGGGGCTTATAAAAAGCGTTAAAACTAGCGATTAGTAGTAACGCGCAAAATAGCAAAGCGAATTTTTGGCGATTATGCTTAAACATAGCCTAAGTATGCGCAAAAACGCACCAAGGTATTCTAAAAACAATAGTATATAGTATGTATAACCGTATAAAAGCAGTAGAATACGCAAAAAAGTGGGCGTTTAAGTATAATCCTAGTTTCTACGACTTTTCGAAACTAGGTGGAGATTGTACCAACTTTATAAGTCAATGCCTATTTGCAGGCGGAATAAAAATGAACTTTTCCACTAACGGCTGGTATTATAAAAGCTTAAACGACAGAGCGCCTGCCTGGACGGGGGTGAACGAGTTTTGGAATTTTGGCGTAAACAACGACCAAAGCAACGACTTCGTGGGCGGTTTTACCCTTATTCCTTGCTCGCAAAACGAGTTGGAGGCGGGCGACGTAATCCAACTCTATAACGGCGTAAAATACTATCATACTCTTTTGGTGACGGGCGTTGACGGGCGAATAACGGTCAGCGCGCACGACAACGACTCCTTTAACGTGCCACTCGTCGCCTATAAATATAAATCTCTGCGTTGCGCTCGCGTTATGGATAAAATGGTATAATTTGCCATATAAAAACACCAAAACACCTCGTTTTGCGCTTGACTTTAAACTATAAAGGTAGTAAAATACAAATACCGAACAAATGTTTGCAATATTCACGGGACGAGAGTTTGGATAAAAGGTAAGGGGTGGGAGCGAGCGAAGGGTATGGAAAGAATAGCCGAGCAAAAACCGAATAACAGGCAAAGGACTTATATCTGTATAGATATGAAGTGTTTTTTTGCGTCGGTAGAGTGCGCCGAGCGAGGACTTAACCCTTTTGAAACCAACCTAGTAGTAGCCGACGACAGTAGAGGTGGGGGCACGATTTGTCTTGCTATTTCGCCCAAGATGAAAGCGCTTGGTGTAAAAAACAGGTGCAGACTATACGAAATTCCAAAGTTTATCGACTATCAAATAGCAAGACCGCGTATGCAAAAATATATTGACTACGCTGCGGATATATACGAGATATACCTAAGGTATATTTCGCCGGAAGATATACACGTTTACTCTATTGACGAGAGTTTTATAGACGCAACCGATTATCTGCGCATATATCACAAAACGGCAGAAGAATTTGCGAATATGCTAGTAGATTTAATTGCTAAGGAAAAGGGCATACCGGCAACCGTGGGGATAGGTAGTAATTTATACCTTGCTAAAATTGCGCTAGATATTATGGCAAAGCGCACTCCTTCGCACGTTGGGTACTTAAACGAAGAACTTTTTAAAAAGCAGTTGTGGACTCATAAGCCTATAACTGATTTTTGGGGGATAGCTAAGGGCACGGCGAATAGGCTAATGCATATGGGGGTTACCGATATGCAAGGCATAACGCAAGTTCCCGAGCAAACGCTGTATAAGGAGTTTGGAGTAAACGCCGAACTTTTAATCGACCACGCGTACGGCAGGGAAACTTGTACGATAAAGGATATTAAAAACTATAAAAGCAAGTCAAAATCGCTGTCTAATTCGCAGATATTGTTTAGCGACTACGATTACGAGGGCGCTAAACTGGTGCTGGGCGAGATGGCGCTACTTCTTTGTCAAAGCCTTATGAAAAAGGGGTATATAGCCACGACCGTTTGGCTAGGTATAGGTTATTCTAAAAACGTAATACCATCAACCGGAGGCTCGGTAAAGATGAGCAGGGCTACTAATCTATACTCGGTAATTAGCAAATATCTTTTTGAGGTTTATGAGCGTACGACCGTAAAGGACGCAAAAATTAGAAAAATAAGCATAAGTTATAGCGGTCTTGCCGATAAGTCTTGCGAGGGATACGACTTATTTACCGACCTTCGAGCAGAAGAAAAGGAGAGAGCCTTAGAATACACCGTAATAAGTATTAAAGACAAGTTTGGCAAAAACGCCGTGATTAGAGGAATAGACCTAGACGCGCGCGCAACTACCATAGAGCGCAACAAACTGATAGGAGGGCATAACGGTGAATAGAGAAGACAGGGCAAAACAATTTTTGTCTTTCGACGCGTTGTCTGGACTAAGGCAGGAATTAAAGCGCCGAGAAGAAAAAAGGCTTATGATAGAAAAAAAGGAAGTCCCCGAAGAAACGGCTATGGAGATTTCTAATAAACTAGCCGTTATAGACAAGGGAGAAGAGGTAGAAATAACCTTTTATTATAAGGGCGTTTACGTTACGGCGTCGGGCGTGGTTACGGCAAAGAACACGGCTTTTAAATATCTATCGCTAAACGGCGCTAAAATAGCGTTTGACGACGTTTACGACTTAACGATTAAAAAAACCAAATAGCAAATAAAAAGGCTTGCTTTAAGCGAGCCTTTTATTGTATAATCGGTGTATGGAAAAATCTAAAAAACTAAACTTGATAGGGCAATTACTACTGCTTTTTGCCACTCTTGCGTGGGGTTCGTCGTTCGTGGTGCTAAAACAAACCATAGAAAGCGTGCCCGGTTTTTACGTTATAGGCGTAAGATTCGTTATTGCAGGTTTAATTACTACGGCGTTATTTTTTAAAAAGGTAATCGCAATGCCTCGCCGTACGCTAGTTAACGGCGTAATTTTAGGCGTTACGGTCGCTTTAGCATACTTTACGCAAACTTGGGGCTTAAAATATACTACGCCAAGCAGAAACGCCTTTTTAACTGCGTTATACTGTATTATGTGCCCATTTATTTTATGGATTTTTCTTAAAAAACCACCTAAACTATACAACGTTATCTCGGCGGTTTTGTGTATAGTGGGTATAGGCTTAATATCTTTTTCCGGTCAAAAAGCCGAGGGCGAAAACTTGCTTTTAGGCGACGGTTTAACCCTTATTTGCGCCGTGTTTTACAGTTTGCAAATTATATTTATAGATAAATTTCAAGGCGAAGGTAACGACGCGGTTCATTTAATAGTCGTTCAGTTTTTCGTGGTGGGAATAATACTTTTAATAGCTTCGCTTTGTTTAGAATTGCCCGTAAGTGGCGCACAAGCTTATAAAATGGATTTAGAACAATGGCTTAAAGTGGGATACTTAACGCTGTTTTGTACGCTAGGCGCTCAATCGGCACAAATAATAGGTCAAAAATATACCTCGGCAAATCAATCGGCAATAATTTTAAGTCTAGAAGCCGTGTTCGGCATGGTGTTCTCGCTCATCTTTAGATACGAACGCTTAAACCTTATGCTAGCAATAGGTTTCGTTATAATATTTATTGCCATTATGAATAGCGAACTAAGGTTTGACCCCTTGGCGTTATTAAAAAAGCGAAATAAACCCAACTAAATTCGACGAATATTAAACTTAAAACGAAAACGCTCCGTTGCTAAACGGAGCGTTTTTTTGTTAACGATTTAAATTCTAAACGATTTTCTGTATTCGGTGGGGGAAACACCAAATTTTTTCTTAAATATTTTAGAAAAATAATTATAGTCGTCTATACCTACTTTTTTACATACGTCGCGAACTTTTAGTTGGCTCTTGTTTAGTAGGTCGCAAGCCGTACCTAGCCTACGATTTTTTACGTAGTCGGCAGGTGTGGACGAAAAATATTCCTTAAAAATCGCGTAGAGTTCGCCCGTAGAAACTCTAAACACCGAACACAGTTTTTGTACGGACAAATCACTCGTTAGATTAGAATTTACGTAACCTGCAATTCTAACGTCTAATTTTTGTTCGTCGCTATTCATTATATTCTTAAGGTATTCGTATCCGGCGCACGCGTCTAATATGCAAACGGCAGAGTTAACCTTGTCCTCGCTAAGTTTTGGAAGTTTATGGTATTCTTCTTGCAATAGTGGCAAAAATTCTTCGCATAAATACTGCTTAATCTTGTCGAAGTCCTCGCCCTTTTTGCGTATTTGCCCTATCATAACGTATCCTAATAGCGTTTGATTATACATTACGGGGGTAATGCACTCCATAAGACCTGCGTGGCAGGTGTATTGATAGTGGCTTTGCGTTTTTTTACACTCCGCCATAGCGCGCTTTTCGCATTGCAGACAACGCTCGTTCATAAGAGAGTTCTTTCTTAATACCGAACAAAACCCCGACAACTTTTGCGGGAAATAATATACCTCGTTGCCTTCAATGTCGTAAAGGCATATCTTAATTCCCGTTAGGTTATAAAAATTTTGCAGTAGTTCTTGAGTTTTTTTCTTAAAAAAATCCGAATTATACGCCATAATAGTCTTTTTGGGTAAAAAATTACCATATTTTTTTATAAATTATACTATAAATTCGTATTTAAATCAATTATTATTTTAATTATGATAGAAAAAAATCTTCGTGCGGTAGCAAACGCCTATAAAAACTTAAAACGGACATACTACGCGGGCAAAAGCGTAGGTGCTATGCGTAGAGAGTTTTTGCGCGATATTAAAAGCGAGTTGGGCGATTGCGCCTTAAAATACGATTTTATTTGCGGTAAGGACACCTT
>JAFZIB010000005.1 GCA_017554545.1 Clostridia bacterium | reverse complement strand
TGTCAGGCTGCGCCCGACTTAAACTTCTCGAGAACACACTCGCACTCTGACGATTTAAGCGATAGGGCCGGTGCAAGAAAGGTAAAAAAGGGCGAAAAAAGTCTTAGAAAAAAAGCCCAAAAGGACGCGTCCTTTCAAGGTATGACCAACGCCGAGTTCGACGTTTTGTTCGGAGCAACTAACAGAGACCACGAAGTTCAGTTTAGACTTATGTACACCCCTCTTGCTCAGCGCAACACCTTGGCTTTAATAGACGACGCGATAAATTACGGCGACGACTTTAACTTTATTAAAAACCGCAGATTTAACGTTATTTCTAGCGAGCACGCTCAAAACTGGGATATGCACGTTACGGCAAGCGATTATTACTCTTACGACGTAGATGAAATTAAGCGGAACTTCATTAACAAAAACCAAGAGTTTTTCAAATCGGTCTTTTTTGATTTCGCACCGCTTATGGCTGTGCCTGCGTATTTGGAAGAACCGAGCCCAAGCCTAGACGAAATTGAAGATTACGACACCAACTATACCTACTACGAACACGAAGTTATGGCAAATAAAATAGGCTACGGAAAGTTTGTAAACGAACGCTCTAACACTCAGGCAATTTTGAAAACTTCTAAGATAAGTAAAGGCGAAAACGAGGACGTAGTGACCGTTACAGCCGATTCGTACCAAACGGTCGAACGCGTGGATTTTATACCCGTTTTAGGCGGAGATAGAAGGATGCACGCCGTACCCGTCCCCTGGTTAGAATATTTCCCCGTACGCAACGCCGTAAATATGAAAGTCGTTAAGGCGGACGATAGCGATTCGATAAAAAAAATTAAGTCGGAAATGGCAAACGGAACGCATTATCACGGACTATTTGCTCAAACGATAAATAAATAAAATAAAAGGAAGGATAAAAAAATGGCAAACACGTTAGACGAATTAAGTACTGAAACCTTAGAACAAGGATTAGACACTAAAGTAATTGCGAAAAAGATTCCCGTAACCGTTGGGGTTGGCTCTAAAATATTTGAGGTTTTACTTTGGGTGCCACTCGTAATACCCGGCGTGGTGTTCTTGTTTAAGAAAATAAAAGCAAAAAATCATTTCCAACAACTAGAACAAAAAATACAGCATAACGCGTCTCAAATAGACAACTATTTAGAACAACGAGTTATCGTGCTACAAAACTGCGCTAAGCTATTAGACAAAGCAATCGACCTAGATAAATCAACCTTCGAAAACGTTGCAAAGTATAGAAGTGGCGCAACCGACGAGGCTAGAAACGAAGTGGTTAAAGATTTAGACGCTCTTTCTAAAAAAGTAAATATCGCGTTTGAAAACTATCCCGACCTAAAGGCTCACGACCAAATAGAAGACGCTATGAAACAAAATATGTATTTACAAAGAGAAATTACGGCGGCTAGAGAACTTTACAACGACACGATTAACGCGTGGAACAGAGACGTGTTTAGTTGGCCTACCAAACAAATTGTTGCCGCTAAAAACGGTTACACGACTAGAATTCCATTTATCGCATCTAGCGAAATTAAAGAAAAAGCAAAAGACGTTTTCTTTTAATAAAAAACTAAATTAATAAAGGCGGTTGCATTTTGCAACCGCCTTATTTAAGCTAACAAGTAAAAAAAGCCCCGACAAAGTCGGGGCTTAAATTTACCTTGTAGTCTCTTAAATTAGAGAACGGTGGGAACGAAGAAGTATACTACGAATAATGCAGTAACTATTAAAGCAATAATAGATACGTTCCAAACGGGTTTTTCTTTCTTATCGATAGCGTATTTGATTAAAGATACGAGGTAAGAAAGAATTGACATAACGGTGTAAACGATAAGGCCCATACCGATACCCTTGGTGATAGAGTATGAAAGAACCATAACAACAGCGGTAATGAATGCTGCGGTAGCGTTTATAGCGTTAGAGAAATCGATAGATTTAACGTTGTTCTTCATCATAAGAACACCTACGTAGATAAGCGCAGATGCTGCAGCCGCAGAAGGAATAGCAGCAAATAGAGGAAGAGCAAACATAGCGAGGAAGAACATGCAAGCAGTTACGAGTGCGGTTAAACCGGTTCTACCACCAGCAGAAACGCCAGCACCAGATTCTACGAAAGTAGTAACGGTAGAAGTACCGAAGATAGCGCCGGTACAAGTAGCGATAGCGTCTGAAATCATAATTTTACCGTAGTTGTGAGGTTTGTTGTTTTCGTCAGATAAAATTCTGTTACCACCACAGCAACCTACGATAGTTCCCATAGTATCGAACATATCAATCATACACATAGTGATGATAACCATAATTACGGTAAAGAGTGAGCCTGCGGGGAAGCCAGTCTTAAACGCGTCGGTGAACGATAAGAATACGCTGTTTTCGCCAGCGAAGAAGTTAGAGAAGTTTTCCCAGAATTTCCAAGAAACCGCACCATTACCAGTGAGAACTGATAAATCGGTAACGCCAAAAGGAATACCTACTACGGTAGCGCCAAGGATACCGAAAATAACTGAACCCTTAACGTTAAGTTTGTCTAATACAGCAATAATGATTAAACCAGATAATGCAACTACTGCGGTTTTAGCAGCAAAGCTTGCCGGATTACCAACGTTAACGATTTGTTCGCCCCAGTTAGTAAAATCAACAAAACCTACTTGAGTATAAGCGTTATGAACGATAATACCAGCGTTTTGCATACCGATATATGCGATAAATAAGCCGATACCAACTGAAATAGCACTTCTTACTGCAACGGGCATACCGTCAAATACTAATTCACGGAAAGTTTTGCCCTTAATCTTAACGAGTGATAACGCTAAGAATATTAAACCAGAAATAAGAACCATTAAGAATGCTTGACCGATGGTAAATCTTACGCCGTAAGTACCTGCAGCCCACATTGCGATTAAACCACCGAGTAATGAGTTAAGAC
>JAFZIB010000032.1 GCA_017554545.1 Clostridia bacterium | reverse complement strand
TTCGCCTCGTTTTGACCTATTATATACTTGTCGAGTTCGGTAACTATTTGTTTGGGAGTTAAATTAATATCGTCCTCCTTATAACACTTCGCACGTTATACTGTCGTTAGTGAAAACACAAATCTCACTTGCGATTTTTAACGATTTTTTTGCAATCTCTTCGGCTGAATAGTCGGTTTCTTGACAAAGCGCTCTAGCCGCAGCCAACGCGTAGTTGCCACCGCTACCGATAGCGCACACGCCGTCTTCCGGCTCGATTACTTCTCCCGTTCCCGACACTATAAGTAGGCTGTCTTTGTCGGCCGTTATCATCATTGCCTCTAATTTTCTGGCCTTGTCCGTACGCCACAACTCTGCTAGTTCTACCGCGCTACGCATTAGATTGCCCGAATATTTGTTGAGCATTTCTTCAAAGCGTTCGGAAAGCGTGAACGCGTCTGCTACCGAACCTGCAAAGCCGAAAATTACCTTGCCGTTATATATACGCCTTACCTTTACGGCATTGTTTTTAAAAATTATCGATTGGCTCATAGTGACTTGTCCGTCACCGGCGATTGCCGTGTGACCGTTTCGCTTTACAGCGCAGATGGTCGTTCCCATAAATTCTGCCATATTAAATCTCCTTGATATATTCTTTTACCGCCTCTAAACTCCTTTGTGCAAGGTGTTTTTTCCGTTCAGACTTATCCCTTATCATTCTGTCGGGCGGGGGCAGTACGCCAAAGTTTGCGTTCATTGGTTGAAAATCAGCGTTGGGTGTGGTTATAAACCTTGCAAGCGAGCCTAAAACGGTTTTATCGCTTATGGTTTTAACTTGTTTTCCCGTTAGTTTTTGATAGCAGTATATCGCCGACATTAATCCGCTACCAGCACTCTCTACGTATCCCTCTACGCCCGTCATTTGCCCTGCAAAAAAGGTTTTGGGATACTCTTTTAAAGAGTAATCTTCGTTTAATACTTTAGGCGAGTTGATAAAAGTGTTTCTGTGCATAACTCCGTATCTTAAAAACTCGGCGTTTTTAAGCGCTGGTATCAACGAGAACACTCTTTTTTGTTCGCCAAAGGTCAAATTGGTTTGAAAACCAACCATATTATACATAGTGCCGTATTGGTCTTCTCTGCGAAGTTGTAGGGTTGCGTACGCCCATCTACCCGTTTTAGGGTCGGTTAGTCCTACGGGTTTTAGAGGTCCGAATCTTAAGGTGTCCTTCCCCCTAGACGCCATTATTTCTACGGGCATACAGCCTTCGAATACCTCCGACTTTTCAAAGTCGTGCAGTTTGGCTCTTTCGGCAGAAAGTAGCGCGTCTAAAAAAGTCTCGTATTCCTCTTTAGTCATTGGGCAATTTACGTGGTCGCCGTTACCCTTGTCGTATCTGTCTCCTACGAAGGCGGATTCCATGTCGATTGAATCGAACTCTACGATTGGCGCGGACGCGTCGTAAAAGTGCAAGTCGCCTCCCGAAATTCTACTGATTTTTTGAGCGAGTTTGCCCGTCGTTAGAGGGCCCGTTGCAACTATTACGTATTCGTTAAAGTCGATATCTTCTACTTCTTCGCAAACCACTTCTATATTGGGATTAGAGTTGATTAGATTTGTTATCTCTAAAGCAAAGGTTTCTCTGTTTACTGCTAGCGCGTTACCTGCAGGCACGGCGTTAGCGTCGGCAACCGAAATTATTTTTGAGCCGAGTAGGCGCATTTCCTCTTTTAAAAGTCCTGCGGCGTTGCCAAAAATATCGTTGCTTTTAAGCGAATTAGAACAAACTAACTCGGCAAAGTTTTTACTTGCGTGCGCGGGGGTGAATTTAGAGGGCTTGATATCGTATAGTTTTACCTTTACGCCCTTGTTTGCCAAATATAGCGC
>JAFZIB010000031.1 GCA_017554545.1 Clostridia bacterium | reverse complement strand
CTACTAGCGTTAGTTGACGGAGAACCTAAGGTTTTAGGCTTAAAAGAGATTTTAGAACATTATATTGCGCACCAACAAGAAGTTATCGTTCGTAGAACTAAATACGAATTAGCAAAAACCGAAGAGCGTGCTCATATCGTTCAAGGCTTAGTAACCGCTTTGGCAAATATCGATAGAGTAATCGAAATCATCAAGGCGTCAGCCGACAAAAACACGGCGGTAGATGCTTTAATGAACGAATTTGAATTATCCGACAAGCAAGCAAACGCTATTTTAGAAATGCGTCTGCAAAGACTTACTAGTATGGAAGTTCATAAGCTACAAGAGGAACTCGTTGAACTAAACAATACCATCGAGGACTTAAAAGATATCTTAGCAAAACCTGAGAGAGTTAAAGCGATTATTCGCGCGGATATGGAAGAAATTAAGAACAAGTATCCGTCTCCCAGAAAAACCGAACTATCCTACGACTACGGCGATATAGATATAGCAGATATGATTCCCGTAGAGGACGTAGTTGTAAGCTTAACCCACTTTGGATACGTAAAACGCGTACCCGTTTCCGAATATAAGGCTCAACGTCGCGGTGGTAAAGGTATTACCGCGCATAGACCTAAGGAAGAAGACTTCGTTAATAATATGTTCGTTACGAGCACACACGACGACGTATTGTTCTTTACGGATAAGGGTAAAGTTTATAGTCTAAAAGGATATTATATTCCCGAGGCTCAAAGAACGGCTAGGGGCAGAGCAATTGTTAACCTTCTACAATTAGACGAAAACGAGAAGGTTCGCGCTATGATACCCCTAAAGGCTGGCTCAGAAGGCTATATTATGATTGCAACCAGAAACGGTCTTATTAAAAAGACTGCTTTATCGGAGTTTGCAAGTATAAGAAAGGTGGGCAAAATCGCAATAAGTATCGTTGAAGGTGACGAATTAATTTCAGTTGGCTTAACGGACGGTAATAACGAAGTATTAATGGCGTCACACGAAGGTAAGTGTATTAGATTCCACGAAAACGACGTTCGTCCTATGGGAAGAGATACTCAAGGCGTAAGAAGTATGAGCCTAAACGACGGCGACTACGTAGTTGATATGTCGATTATTAAGGAAGGCTCCGAAGTCATTACTATGACTGAAAACGGCTACGGAAAGCGTTCTCCAATGAGTGAGTATAGATTGCAAACTCGTGCGGGCAAAGGCGTTAAAGCGGGCGTATTTAACTCTAAGACGGGTAAACTCGTTTCAATGAAACTTATATCGGGCGACGAAGATATTATGATTATAACTAGCGCGGGCGTTATAATTAGAGTGTCTGCAAGCGAAATCAGTTCAATCGGTAGAGATACGCTAGGCGTTAGAATTATGAGAATAGACGATTCTACCGTTAGCAGAATAGCAGTAACTCCCGGTGGCGAAGACGAATCCGAGCCCGAAAGTCAAGAATAATCTAAAAAAAATAAAAAAATTCCATCTAAGTTAACTCTTAGGTGGAATTATTTTTTATATTTTAAAAAAAGTTAAAAAATTGAGTGTTTTATTATTGACAAACCCGTTTTATTTTTATATAATAATTAAGCGTTTTAGATACGTGCTGATATGGCTCAGATGGTAGAGCGCGTCCTTGGTAAGGACGAGGTCACCGGTTCGATTCCGGTTATCAGCTCCATAGCCCTTGCTTATGCAAGGGCTTATTTTTTTGTCATATAGTCCTTACCAAAAAAAGAGGTCCAAAGATGATTTTTTTATAATGAAGATTATAGGGCAATGGATTATCCTTGCAAAGTCGTAGGGGTATTTACACAAAAAAAGAGCAGAAATTTTCTGCTCTTTTAATTTGTTAATTATTATTCGCCGATTACCATAATTTGAACGCTTCTTTTTCTGCCACGGGTTTTATCCCAGTCGATAAAGTAAACGAAACCAAATTCGCCAAGGTCGGTTTCACCGTCGTCGATAACTGCAGTAACGCTTCTACCGATTATAGACGAAATTAGGTGAGCCTCGGTGTTGTGGCAACCTCTAGCGTCCTCGCCGTGTTCTTCGGCAAACTTTAGAGCCTTGGGACCGGGGTGTAGATAAATGCCTTCTCTCGAGCAAGTGGGGCAAAGTTTCTCAAATACGTCAACTAGGTCTTGTTGAAGTGTTTCTCTACCGGTCATTGACATATCGAAAGCGCATTCTTGGGTAATTACCGAACAAGTGGTGTGGTGGGAATAAACAACCACGATACCGTCTTTAATACCCGACTTTTTAACGGTTTCTTTAACTGCTGCAGTTACGTTATGGAAAGTAATTTCCTTGTGGTTTGATTCAACCTGAATTTTATTTTTGTAAATCATAATTTATCTCCTTAAAATATTTTATAAGTTAATAGTGGCAACTACCGCTCTTTTAACGGCAGTTTTTAGAGAGGATAGTATAGCGCGCTCGTTTACGTTATGTATATCGTATCCGATAACGCCCATACAGTCAACCGTAGGCACCCCGGCGCAAGTTAGTTCGCCAGAATCCGAGCCACCCCAAGTTTTATACGAAGTTAGGGTAGCCATGCCGTTTTTAGCATAAATCTCGTTTAATTTATCTAATAAGGCGTAATTTTTCGGGCTGTTAGACATCATTTCTCTAGTGCTTACAATCTCATAACAGCTCGTAGTGCCTTCTACGAACGAGGTGCTGACTAAATTTGAAATAATATTTAAGCCTTTCTGTTTTTGCTCCTCGCTAAAGAATCTAAGGTTAACTTCAAATTCACACGAATCGGGAACTACGCCGGCGCTAACGCCACCTTTAATCGTTCCACAATTCATGGTAACGCCGTCTTCTTCCTTATACTTTTCTATCTCTACGATTTTTTTCGACGCCTCTAAAATAGCGTTAGAACCCGCTGCAAAACACAAACCTGCGTGAGCAGATACGCCCTTAACTTTTATTTTTATGGTATAAGAGCCTTTTCTTTCTAAGCATAATCCGTTTGGAATATGAGGTCTGCTCATTTCGAAATTAAGGCAACAAATAGCGTCTTTTGCCTTTTCGCATATTGCGTTAATACTCTTTTTGTTTGAAAGCGAGCCGTTTCCTTCTTCTTCGGAATTAAATAATAAAGTTACGTCTCTATCTAAATTACCGATTCTGCTTAACACTTCTAAAGACATCAAACAGGAAATAACGCCACCTTTACAATCAGCAGCGCCTAAAGCGTGCAATACGTCTCCGTCAACTCTAGTCGGATGTTGTTTAATCGTTCCGACGGGGAAAACCGTATCCATGTGTGCAGTCATGCAAACGGGTGGTTTCGTGCCGTTGCTTTTAAGGGTTAAAAATAGGGGATTACCCGACTTGTCTAACTCTAAAACCTCAACTTTTAAGCCCAAATCCTTGGTAAATTCAATAATTTCTTTGCCAACTTGGTCAACGCCTTGTTTATAGGGCGTATGTGATTCAACGTTACAAAGTTTAATCCAAAAATCAACGTATTTCGGGTAGAGTTCTTCTATTAAATTATCAATTAATTGAATAGAAACGTTATTCATCTTATTTGCCTAATTTTTTAAGGTCGTCAGCAGCCTGACGGGTTGCCTTAATCATTTCTTCCATCGTAGCAATGGGGTCTTTTGCGTTGCAAATACCGCTAGCAGCGCCAGCGCCCTCAGAACCTGCCATAATAAAGTCGTAAACTTGTTTGCCGGTAGTGATGCCTGCCGCTTGCTCAACGTAAATTTCGGGGTCGATAGCCTTAATTTTTTCAATAGTATCTTTAACGAAACCCATATCACTAACTTGGCTACCGCCACCACCGATTAATTCGCTGGGTTCGGGGTTAATAATGTCGGGTTTAAGATGTGCTAACGCTTGAGCCTCGGCAGTAGTATCTGCGCAAGCAAAAACTATAAAATCCATTTCTCTAGCGCGCTTAATAGTATCCTTCATTTGAGGAAGAGACATAGGCTTTTCGCAATGGTTAATAACTACGCCGTGTGCGCCTGCAGCCTTTAGACTTTCGGGAAGAACGCAAGCCATTCCACGACCGGGATAAATAGTGTCCATATAAGGAGCGATAATAATCAAGTTTTTGGTGTTCTCCGCAACGCGTCTAATATCGCAGTAGGGAGTGGTCATCAATACGTCGATATCGTATTTTTCTGCCATTTTATCTGCAGCGATAGCAAGTTTTAAAACGTCGTCGCCGTAGATATAGTTTTTAGTTCCAATTTCAAAGAAAGGTGTTCTAATTTTACGCATAGTAGTTCTCCTAAAAAAATTTCGTACGAATAAATAATATAATTATTTATTTTAATTGTCAACAACTATCTTAATTTTTGTTGTTTTTTGACCGATTTAATTTTAATAATGACCGAATCGGTCAATTTTATAATTGTAACAAAACGCTTGATTAATATATTTTTGTGTGATATATTTTAACTAAGGAGAAAAAATTATGATTAAGCATATAGTTTGTTTTAAGTTAAAAAATATTAACGACGTTGACCGTTCGGTTGAGATATTAAAGTCAATGGAAGGAAAAGTGCCCCAAATTATCAGTTTAGAAGTAGGTAAAGATTTTTTGCATAGTGAAAGGTCGTACGATATTATTTTGCAGGTCGTAGTAAAAGACGAGCAAGCGTTAAACGATTATCAAAACGACGCATATCATTGTAACGTGGTTAAACCGCATATGCACTCTGTTAGAAGTTCCTCCGTTGCTGTCGATTACTATTTGTAATGTAAAATAGGATAATAGCACCATAAAAGCCCTGCCTAAATAGGCAGGGCTTATTTTAATTGTTTTATATTTTTTCAAATTTAACGCTCATATTTAGAGTGCGTTTTTCTTGAGGCGTTAAAACGATTTTTTTATAATCCTTAAATTTGGTCGTAGTAGGTTCAAGCCCTAACACGTAGCAACCGCTAAATAAGTTTTTCCACTCGACGAGGTAGGGGAAATTTATACTGTCAAACTCCATGGAGCAGCTGATTTTTAATTTTGGATTAGTTAGTTTAACTCTATTGTTTTTTAATGTGTGAAAATAAAGTTCTTCTCGTCCCGTATCTAAGGGTTCGTGCATTTTTTTGCAGTCTTTAACTAATT
>JAFZIB010000030.1 GCA_017554545.1 Clostridia bacterium | reverse complement strand
GATATTCCCTACACTTCGTTTATCGCACTCGATAGTTATATAAGCGACAACGAAAATTTATTAAAAGAATTTTTAGGCGCTCTTAAAAAAGCAATTGATTTTATTAAATCAAGTTCAGATAGAGTAGTTGCAGAATCAGTCGTTAAACAATTTCCTTCCACGACTATTGAATCACTAGAAACGGCTGTAAAAAGCTATAGAAGTATCGAGGCGTGGAGATATGATATGCACGCTACCGAAGATAGTTTTAATAGACTTCAAGACATTATGATTAACGCTGGAGAATTAAACAAAAAGGTTGCGTTCAGCGAACTAGTTAACAATAAATTAGTAAGCGAAGTCTTTAAGTAAATACTAAATTTTTTATACGGCGGATAAATTTATGAAAAAGTTACTTGAACTGAAAAACGTTTCGTTAAATTACTATACGAAAACGGATGAAATACAGGCGCTAGATAACCTTAATTTTTACTGCAACGAGGGAGAATTCGTATCAATAATAGGTCCGTCGGGTTGTGGAAAAACGACTGTTTTATCCCTAATTGCAGGCTTAATTACACCAACTATGGGCAATTTAACCATAGACGGATTAAAACCTTCAACGAAAGAAGGTAATTTTGGGTATATGCTACAAAAGGACCATCTATTCCCCTGGCGCACTATAGAAAAAAACGTTTATCTCCCTTTAGAAATTAAAGGCAATAAAAATAAAGAGTCTAAAGAATACGCCTTAAGTCTTCTTAAAAAATACGGCCTAAGTGAATTTATCAATAAATATCCCGAACAACTGTCAGGAGGCATGAGACAAAGGGTTGCTCTTATTAGAACGCTTGCTTGTAAACCTAAAATTTTATTGCTAGACGAACCGTTTTCAGCCTTAGATTCTCAAACTAGGCTATCCGTTTGCGACGACGTTTATAGGATAATAAAAAGCGAGAACAAGACTACCGTTTTAGTTACCCACGACATATCCGAAGCCATCTCTATGTCAGACGTAATTATAGTGCTTTCCGCTAGGCCTGCAAAGGTAAAATCCATTTATCGACCTACAATAGAAGGCTTGTCTCCTATAAGAAAAAGAGAAAGCAATTCCTTTGGACTATGGTTTGAAAAAATCTGGAAGGAGTTAAACGGATGAAGAAAAAACAAGTTAAAAATTTATCGTTTGGGCACGCTTTATACCTAAAGAAACTTAAGCGTGAAACTATTACCGTTTGGAGTTTGCGCTTTACCCTACTAGGTGCGTTTCTAGTGCTTTGGGAAATGCTTGCAAACGCTTCTATAATAGACCCGTTTATTACTAGTAGCCCGTCTAGAATTATTAAAACCATAGCCAACCTGTTTTACGAATATAATTTAATCTATCATATAGGAGTAACGCTAAGCGAGACTGTTATAGGCTTTATAATTACGGCTTTAATAGGCACGATAGTCGCTCTAATTCTGTGGTGGTCGGAAACTTTACGTAGGGTTTTAGAGCCTTATATCGTAGTTCTCAACAGTTTGCCAAAAATTGCTTTAGGTCCTATGATAATCATTTGGTTTGGTAGTGGTAGTAAGGCAATAATATTTATGACCGTGTTAATCGGTGTAATAGTAGCAATCATTACCATGATGAACGGCTTTTTATCTACAGACGATAATAAGGTAACCTTGCTTAAGTCTATGGGTGCAAACAAGTTTCAAATTTTAACTAAATTAGTAATACCAGGCAATTTACCCACTTTTATTAGTATGCTAAAAATAAGCGTTGGCATGGCTTGGATTGGCTCGATTATGGGTGAATATCTCGTTTCCAGAGCAGGGCTTGGATATCTAATAGTTTACGGCGGTCAAGTGTTTAAGTTAGATTTAGTAATGGCGTCAACTATAATTTTGTGCCTACTTGCAACTGTAATGTACGCTTTAGTCGTATTACTTGAAAAAATAATAATTAAACATAAAAATTAAACGGCGTTTTTAGCGCCGTTTAATTTTTTTATAAAATAATACAAATTAATCCACCTTTATTCTCGTTTACCATTCTAGTTAAGGTTTTTCTAACCTTCTTTTGAGTATCTTCTGGAATACCTTTCACCTTATCGCTTAAGTTTTCGTCCACCATATCGTGGAGGGATTTTCCAAACATATCGGTTGACCAAATTCCGCTTGGGTTTTCCTCGTATTTTGTGCTAATATAATCCACCATGTCTTGCCCTTGTTTTTCCGAACCGACCGTTGGAGAAATTTCCGCCGAAACGTCCACTCTAATAATATGTAGGCTGGGGGCTTTAGCGCTAAGTTTTACACCGTATCTACCGCCCTGTTTTACTAGAGTTGGTTTTTCTAAAACTAACTCGTCAAGCGTTGGTAAAACTACGCCGTAGCCGTTTTCTTCGGCGTTTGATAACGCGTCCTTAATTTTTGCGTATTTGTTTTTACACTCGGAAAAGCCTTTAACGTAACTCATTAAAGCACAATCGTCCTCAATTTCCTCACCACACTCTTCTGAGAGAATTTTGTAAAACAAATCATCTTTTACTCTTATATTATAATCTGAGCAACCACAACCAAGTCTTAACTCGTTAAGCTCTACGCCGTCAACGAAGTCAGTATTTTCAAATGCGCGCTGAATACAGCCAAAATCTCCCATTTTACTTATACATTCTGAAGAACTCTTAACGCCTTCTATTATTTCCTTAATTACGGGATTTTCGGGCGTTAATGCTTGCATCCATCTAGGCAACTGAACGTTTACGCTAAGCATGGGGAATTCTAATAAGACCTTTTCCATTATTTCGTCTATCTTTTCAATTCCCATATTTAAAACGTTACAACAAATAACCGATACACCGTATTTTTCTTCTAATTCGGTCGCTAGTTGCAAGGTTTTTTGTTCTTCGGGATTAACGCAATTTAATACGATAACGAAGGGCTTATTTAATACTTTTAATTCGTTTACTACCCTTTCTTCTGCAGGAACGTAACTTTTTCTTGGTATATCGCCTATACTTCCGTCAGTAGTAACCACGATACCTATGGTAGAATATTCGTCTATAACCTTTTTAGTACCTATTTCAGCCGCTTGTTCAAAGGGCATCTCTTTTTCTGACCAAGGAGTTTTAACTAAACGAGGTTTATCTTCGTCTAAATGCCCCGTTGCGCCGTCTATAATATAGCCTACGCAATCTACTAATCTTAGATTTGCAGTCGATTTGTTTTTAAACTGAATTTTAACGCTATTAGCAGGTACGAACTTCGGTTGAGTCGTCATAATGGTTCTGCCGTCT
>JAFZIB010000029.1 GCA_017554545.1 Clostridia bacterium | reverse complement strand
GCTACAATTAAAGAATATTCAAACGGTATATGGGCAGAATCTCCAAATGGCATCGTTGGGGATAGAATAATCTTATCGTTCCCGTCGGTTGGAGCGACGGAAAACGCCATTATGGCGTCTGTATTTTGCAAGGGTAAAACTATAATTAATAACTGCGCTAGAGAGCCAGAGGTTATAGACCTTGCGAACTTTATTAATTCGTGCGGTGGATTAGTTAGCGGAGCGGGTACTAACAGAATAGAAATAACGGGTGTAAAAAAACTTTACGGGACTATTTACAAACCTATCTCAGACCGTATAGAATTAGGTACATATATGATTTCATCTGTTATAACAGATGGGGAAGGAGAATTTAAGAACGCAAACATTCAAAATATTCCCGTTTTGGCGCATAAATTTTTAAATAACACTTGCAGAATAACGGTAAAAAATGATATAATATACGTAAAGTCGGAGGGGCGTAAAAAAGCCTACTCTTTCGAGACGGGGCCGTTCCCAAAATTCTCCACCGATTTTCAGGCGCAAGCAATGGCGCTTTTAACCGTTTCAGAAGGCGCGTCCATAATTAGAGAGAATCTATACGAGAACCGATTTGCTCACGCTGAGCAACTAAACTTAATGGGCGCAAACGTTTCAGTTTACGGGAACGTTGCCGAAGTTAAAGGCGTTGCTCGTCTTCACGGAGCAAAGGTCGTGGCTAACGATTTGCGCGGAGGCTCGGCTTTAGTGCTCGCTGGTCTTTGTGCCGAAGGTAAAACGGTCGTGGAGGGTGTTTCGCATATTAAGAGAGGGTATCTTGATATGTGCGAAAAACTAAAGGCGCTTGGCGCGGATATAAAAGAAAATTAACTAAGGATAAATGATATGAGAACTAAACGCTTAATCGTAATTTTGTCGTCTTGCATATTTGCGGTGGCTATTCTCACGTCTTGTCTTTTTATATTTACAATTTCTAAAATAGACGTTAAATTTACTGCGGAAAAAGGCTCCCAAACCATGCATTTGCAACAAGACCTTGAGCAGTTTAGCGGTAAAAATCTAATCTTTCTTAAAAAAGAAAAAGTTGACGAAGTTATTTCAAAGTATCCCTACTTCAAATTAGATAGTGTTTCTAAAGGCTATCCAAACGTCTTAGAATTAGAAATATCTCAAAGAATTCCCGTATATAGATTTATAGACCAAAATAAAAACGTGTATTTGCTTGATAAAACGGGATTCGTGGTTGACTGTATAACCGAAGAACAGTATAAAAATCTATCGTTATTAACTATCGAACTAACTTTTGCTACCGATAGTTCGGCAAATCTTACGGTGGGTAAACCTTTAAACGCAACCGATAAAGATTTGTTTGATTCGGTATTGTCAATGTGTGATTCGATTGATTTAACCGACTGCGTAAATAAAATTTACGTTAACGATAATCCGGAATTTCGCGACGTCGATTTTTACACGAATAGCGGTGTTAAAATTCAAATTACGTCCGCATATTCTAGAGCAAATGAAAAAATCTCTAAAGCAATCCAAAGTTATCATAACGCCAAGGACTATTACAAAACGTTCGATACTATTACCGTTTTCGTTTTAAAATCCGATGGCTCGATACAATGTCAATGGACAAACTGGAATAAAGGGGAATAATATGCAAAAGAAACAGGTTGCCGTTTTAGACGTAGGTTCGTCTGAGATAAGGGCGTACGTTGCTGAAAGGGGAGTAAATAAGACTTTCGTTATAAAGGGACAAAAATTCTTTTCGTACGAAGGATTTTCCGACCACGAGTTTTTTGACCAAGAAGAACTTAAAAGAATTTTGCTTTCGGCAGGAGAGTTCCTTAAAAGCGTATCTAAACTCACGCAAGTGGTTTACGTTGGAGTTCCCGGTGAGTTTACCGAAGTTGCGGTGAGAGTTTCACAGGTCGCATTTCCAAAGAGAAAAAACATAACTGCAAACGAAGTTGATTCGCTATACAACTCTGCATTTTTAACTAAATCTGCAAAAAAGACCTTAATTAATCGTTCTGCAATCGTTTACGAACTTGATGACGGTAGAAGACTTGCTAATCCGGTTGGTTTTGCTAGTGAAATCTTAAAAGGCAAACTATCGTTTATTACTTGCGAAAATTATTTTATCGATATATTTAAGAACACCTTGCT
Source organism: Clostridia bacterium (assembly GCA_017554545.1). Taxonomy (GTDB): domain Bacteria; phylum Bacillota; class Clostridia; order Christensenellales; family Borkfalkiaceae; genus UBA1259. The sequence continues at coordinate 1,166 of JAFZIB010000029.1, read as the reverse complement.
TGCCTCGGGTTTTACTAAAGTAGAATTTATATCTAACGCTTTAGCGCAATCTATGTATCTTATCGATTCGGAAACTCGAGACAAGGTTGCAATTTTAGCGGACATAGGTTATATTTCTACAACCGTTTCGGTAATTCACGGGGACGGAATAATACATCAAAAGAGTTTTTCTTTCGGTGGAGGATACGTTACGGCGTCATTATCCGAGCGTTTTGAACTATCGTTTGACGACGCTGAAAGTCTTAAGAGAAAAACGAGCATAACCAGAGTGTTTAATTCTTCTAACGACGAGTTGGTCGAAGGTGGAAACGGAAAGTATTATAGTGCCGACGACGTTAAAAAGAGTATTTGTTTTTCACTCGACGGACTATGTGAAGAAATTTCTGAGGTTATATCTAATTTAGGTTTTAATTTGCCCGAATATGTTTCTCTTAAAATTACGGGTGGTGGTATTTCACTACTTAGAGGTGCAAAAGAATACGTTGCGTCAAGGCTAGGTATGGCAGTCGAGGTGTTAACGCCAAAAGTTCCGTTAATGGACAGCCCCTTAAAATCGTCCGCTTTATCCATTATGGATTTAGCATTAGAACAATAAAATTAACTCATTAAGTACTAGGAGGAAAATTATAATGTACGGTCAAGAAAATTACAACGTTAGCCCTGCGGTTATAAAGGTTATGGGTGTAGGTGGTGGCGGTTGTAATGCTATCAATAGTATGATAGACTCTAAAATTTCTAGCGCAGAATTTATAGCGGTTAACACCGATAGCCAAGCGCTACTACTATCAAAGGCAAACAAGCAAATTCAAATCGGCGTTGAACGAACCAAAGGTTTAGGCGCTGGTAGCGACCCCAACGTTGGTGAAGAATCTGCCGAAGAATCTAAAGAACTAATTGCTAAGGAATTAGAAGGTACGGACTTATTGTTTATTGCTGCCGGTATGGGCGGTGGTACAGGTACGGGCGCCGCAAGCGTTATTGCTAGAATCGCTAGAGATATGGGCGTTTTAACCGTTGCCGTAGTTACCAAGCCTTTCTCTTTCGAGGGCAGAGTTAGAAACGAAAATGCGAACAAGGGTATAGCAAATTTGCGTAAATACGTAGATACGCTAGTTATAATCCCTAACGATAAATTATTGCAATTTTTACCTGCGCATATCGGTGTG
>JAFZIB010000028.1 GCA_017554545.1 Clostridia bacterium | reverse complement strand
TTTCCGTCATTGTTTGTTTTCCGCTTCCTTATACGTCTTAGTTATTTTATCTGCTTGTTCGGTAGATACGAAGATACATCTACCGCAAGTGTTACATTTAAGTTTTATGTCTGCGCCCGTGCGGACTACCGTCCAAGTGTTTCCACCGCAAGCGTGCGCTTTTTTGCCGGTTATTACACCGCCAACGCTGTATTTCATAATTATTCCTTATCGGGCTAGTATTAAACGCAAAGCAAGTTGTTTATTAAATATTCGGTGTCGGCGTTTATTATTATAGCCTCTATATTTTCGAAAGTTTTTAGATTTAAGCCCTCTTCGGTCTTAAAGTTTTTAGACTCTAACTTAATGTTGTTCCACACCTCGCCACCTTTTACGCTTATTCTAGAGGTATAAGTGGTTTTTTTGCCAAAATAGTCTGCAACTAACGATACCGTGACTTCACCGTCACGCTTTAGGTTTGCGTCTAGCATTATCATACTGCCGTCTTGCGGTTTGTATTTTTTCGACGCCATTCTAAACGAGATTAGACCGCTTTCGCAAGTGATGCCCATAATATCCATAGCGCCTTTCTTTTCTATCACGTTTATGTCCGACTTGATAGACAGTCCGCTAGGCTTATAATCGGTATTTTTTAAGGGATAAAAGGCGCTAGAGGCGCATTTTTCTCTTGATGAATAAATCAGTTTGCTTTTATGATTTTTCGTCACGTCTTTTGCGTTAAATCTTCGAGCAATAACCTCTGAACCTACCTCAAACCCGTCTTTATACTCGGCAACGCCGAAGAACATTGCAATCTGAGATTGACTGTACGGCTCGTATTCGAAGGTAAACGTACCGTCGGGATTTCTCTTGCAATCAACGAGTTTTTGCCATTGACGCAAAGCGGGATTTAACATTTCTTCGCCGGCGTAAACCGAAAGTTTTTTTAGTTCGTTAGTGTCGGGCGTTAGATTTATAACGAATTTTCCGTCTATTAATTCGCATTTAATTTCTAAACCGTTGGGAATTTTCCCTTCTTTTTTTCCGTCGAGAGGTAAATTGTATTTAAAGAATTTTATTAGGTTGTCGTACGCTTTACAGTCAACGCCGTTTAACCTTCCCACCGAGTAGTTGATGGCTTTAATCACTTGGTCGCTTATATGCGCGTACGTGTCGTGCGCGCGGTCGAAGTCGTATTCTCCGCTGTTGGTTGCAACGGCTACGTAAGTTGGGCATTTAACGTGACCTGCATACGTTTGAGGTTCGATACCGGCTAAAAACATTAGTTCTTCGTCGCTAAATTCTTTATCAATCTTAGTTGAGAACTTATAACTGCCCGAATATCCGCCCCAACCTGCGTTAGAAACGAACGCTGCGCAAGAGAAGGTTTTAACCGTTCCGGCTAAGTGCCAAGCGACGGTAGCCGCGTCGTCTATACCTATTAGACCGATTTGCGACACGTTTGGCAAGTTCTTAAGATACTCTAACGCATATCTTGCCGTGCAACCCCACTCGTACCAGCAAGTCTTTTTAACGTCTTGACCAACTGAAAAGAGTTTTGCGTTTATTAGGTTGGTAAACGACAAGCTTTGGGGATATAAAGTATGGTTGTTGTTTATACCGTCTGAACCGGAAACGTCAACGACGAAAGCCGTATATCCTTTAAGCGCTAAGTCAAAGGCTAGTTTCTCGTCTGCTCCGTCGGAAAATTTTTGGAGAATATATATCGCCGGAGCCGTTGGACGCTTTACGTTGCGCGCTAGCACGCCGTAAATCCTAACGTTTCCGTCTGGACAACTTTTGCCCTTAAGATACATTCTTTCAACTTGAACGTCTCCCTGAGTATAGACGCCAAGAGATTCGCTTACTACGGGCTCCGTAATTGCAAAGTCTGCCCAAATTGCCGTAGGTGTTAAAATTGTTCCTGCCATATAAACTTCTCCCTTCGGTAAAAATACTGCGATTTTTAAACCGAAATATCGTTTTTTAAGTTGATTTTTGCGTGAATTTGCTGTATAATGAATTTCACACGTTTTAACGGACACTTGCCCACTCTATATATATTTTATATATTATACTACATTATATAGGCGATTGCAAGTGTTTTTTTATTCGTAAAGGATTACTCGGGTTATGAATTTTTCTTTTTCTAAAGAAGTTTCTTCTAGCGCTTATACTAGCGTAGAGAACTATTTTATTAGCGAATATTTGCCCGCGTCTAGCGGAGACGCCGTTAGAGTTTATCTCTACGGTCTTTTCCTATGCAATAATCCTCAAATTGAAATTGAATTATCCGAATTCGCCTCGCGTCTTTCTTTAGACGAAAACGTGGTTCTCGACTGCTTTAAGTATTGGGAAGAATTCGGTTTGGTTTCTATTCTTTCAAACGAGCCGTTAAACGTTTCTTACCTTGCTGTTAAGGACGCTTACGCCGGAAAACCAAGAAAGTATAAAGCAGAAAAATACGCTGATTTTACCAAGGGATTACAGGTTATGCTCCCCTCCCGTATGATTAGCACCAACGAGTACGCCGAATACTTTAACGTTATGGACGAATACCATATTAAACCCGAGGCTATGCTACTTATAATTAAGTATTGCATAGACAAGAAAGGCGAAGATATTAAATTTAGATATATTTCTAAAGTCGCTCGCGATTTTGGTGACAGAGGCATAACTACTTTAGAAAAGGTTGAAAAGGAACTCTCCTCTTACGTTTTACGTACTGCTGAAATCGAGAAAATTTTAAGGGCGCTATCCTCTAAAAGACAACCTGAAATCGACGACCTTAAACTCTATAAAAAATGGACTCAAGAACTTAATTTCGAGCCCGAAAATATCGTTTTTGCAGCGAGCAAGTTAAAGAAGTCTTCTATGGAAAAACTAGACGAGTTTATGACTAAACTTTACGCAAACAAAAGTTTTTCTAAAGAGGAGATTGCCAGCTACCTATCAAGCCAAAAATCGACTATAGAATTAGCCGTTAAAATCAACAAGGCGCTCGCAATTTACGTTGAGGTTTTAGACACCGAAATAGACGCTTACATAAACAAGTGGTTGTCTTACGGATACGACGAATCGACCCTTATTTTTATAGCGTCAGTTCAATTTAAAACCGGTAGAAATTCTCTATCGGAAATGGACGAAATGATTGAGGATTTAAGAACTAAGGGCGTTATTGATTTATCAAGCGTAAACGACTACTTTGAAAGCGTTAAAAATCAAGACGAGTTCATTAAAAAACTACTTTCTACCGTGGGTGTTAACAGACGTCCTACGCCTTGGGACAGACAAAATTTACAAATGTGGAGAAGTTGGAATTTCTCTAACGAAATGATACTAGAGGCAGGCAAACTTTCGGCGGGTAAATCTTCTCCTTTGGCCTACGTTAACGGTGTGTTATCAAACTGGAAAAAACTTGGAGTTTTCTCCGTTGAAGAAACCCAAATTTCTTCTGAAGTTGCCACTACTTTAGACAGTCAAGAGGAATATAACAGAGAATACGAAAGAAGGCGTTCTCTCGCTGCGCAAAAGGCGTCTAAAAATTACGAAATTGCCGTTGAAATCGAAGGTGTATCAGACCTTCTATCAAGGCTTAACGAACTTGAAAGAGACCTTGCTTTTGCCGAAATTTCTAACGATTCACCCCTATTATCACGCCTTGAAAACGAGCAAGCAACTATCACAAAAAACGTTAATAAATTGCTATCCAAACGCGGTTTAACTTTAGACGATTTATCGCCCAAGTACGTTTGTGAAAAATGTAAAGATACGGGCTACGTTGGAACGCATAGATGCGACTGCTTTAGTAAGACGAAATAATAATTTCTAAGTAAAAAAAACAGCCCCCGAACGAGTATCGTTCG
>JAFZIB010000027.1 GCA_017554545.1 Clostridia bacterium | reverse complement strand
GTCGCAATAGATTGGGCTTTTTATTCCGCTAGCCCAGGTAAAAGGTTCTTCGGGGCGCAAGAATACAGCCTTAATTTTTAGCAAATCCTTAGCAATTTCTTTACTTACGTTTTCCATATTTTTCTCCTTTTAGAGTTGTTTTATAAGTCTTTCTAGTTGACCTAAATCGTCTATTATATAATCGTATCCCGCGTTTATCAGTTCTTCTTTTGAGCCAAAACCGTAGGTAACGCCTATTGATTTTATGCCGTTTAATCTTGCGCCTATCGCGTCGAATTTTCTATCTCCTATCATTACTGCGCTATTAGTATCGATATTAAAATCTTTAACGGCAAGTTGTATAATTTGTTCTTTTTCGACTAAACTTCCGTCGAGCGTCGCACCGTAAACGGCGTCGAAATACTCGTAAATTTTTAAGTATTTAAGAATTTTTTCGGTCGGCTCTTGCGGTTTAGAAGTACATACCACGAGCTTTGCGCCCGTACTTTTTAGGTTAAATAAAAGTTTATCTATACCTTCGTACATAGCGCACTCGTACATACCACTCACTTCATAATACTCTCGGTAATAAAGTCTAGCCTTAATCGCTTGTTCTTTATCAAAGCCGTAAAACTCCATAAACGCGCTAACTAGCGGTGGTCCGATTAGTCTATTGAGGTTTTGTTCACTCTCTCCTCTTATTCCGAACTTTTCTAGTGCGTATTCTATTGAATTTCTAATACCTACGCCCGAATTATTAAGCGTTCCGTCGAGGTCGAAGAGTATATATTTTAGCATCCTAAGAACTCTTTAACGCATCTTTCGTATGCGCCAACGGGGTCTGAGGCAGCCGTAATAGGTCTTCCTACTACGATATAGTCGGAGCCTAATTCCCTTGCTTTTGCGGGAGTGGTAACGCGTTTTTGGTCGCCAACTTCACCGTCGGCAAAACGAACGCCTGGAGTTACGGTTATAAAATTATTACCGCAAACGCCTTTAACCTTGCCCGCCTCTAAAGGTGAGCAAACTACTCCGTCGAGGCCTGCGTCCATACTGTTTTTAGCGTAGTGCATAACTACTTGGTCGATAGGTTTTTCTATAAGTAGGTCGTTGGTCATACTCTCTTGGTCGGTAGAAGTGAGTTGAGTTACTGCAATAAGTATAGGTCTAGTACCGTCGGGACGAACTAATCCTTCTAGAGCGGCTTTCATCATATTGATAGTGCCACCGGCGTGTAGGTTGGTCATATCCACGTCTAATCTTGATAAAACCGCCATTGATTTTTTTACCGTGTTGGGTATATCGTGAAGTTTTAAGTCTAAAAAGATTTTGTGCCCTCTAGCCTTAATTTCCTTTACAATTTCAGGGCCTTCTGCGTAAAAGAGTTCCATACCGATTTTTACGAAAGGTTTTTTACCCGTAAACTTATCTAAAAACGCGAGCGTTTTTTCTTTACTGTCGAAATCGCACGCAATTATAACGTCTTTTGCCATTATTTTACTCCTCCGATAATATCACTTAAATCGTCTATTTTATATTTTTCCATTACGCTTGGAAGTTGCTCTATAATCTCCTTGCAAACGAAGGGATTTATTAAGTTTGCAGCGCCTACTTGAACAGCCGTTGCGCCTGCTAGCATCATTTCTACAACGTCCTCTGCAGACGATACTCCACCTATTCCTATAACGGGAACTTTAACGGCGTGCGCTACTTGGTAAACCATTCTTACTGCCACGGGAAAAATAGCGTCGCCCGAAAAACCGCCCATCACGTTTGCAATTACCGGCTTTTTGGTTTTTAAGTCTATTCTCATACCGAGCATCGTGTTAATTAGGCTTATGCCGTCTGCGCCTGCCTCCTCACACGCTTTTGCAATCTCTACGATATCGGTTACGTTAGGAGATAGTTTTGCAATTACCGGCTTATTCGTAACTTTTTTTACAGCCTCTATCACGCTTGCCGCAGCCTTTGGATTTGTTCCGAAACTCATACCGCCACCGTGAACGTTGGGGCAACTTATGTTTATTTCAAACCATCCGATTTGACTGCATTCGTCGAGTTTTTTTACCGTTTGCACGTATTCGTCTACCGAAAATCCACTCACGTTTGCCATAACGGGCTTATTAAAACATTTTTTAAGTTTTGGAAGTTCTTCGCTTATAACTTTGTCAACGCCGGGATTTTGTAGTCCAACTGCGTTAATCATTCCGTTTTTGCACTCTGCTATTCTTGGCGTGGGGTTGCCGAAACGGGCGTTTAAGGTCGTTCCCTTAAACGAGAAAGTTCCTAAAACGTTTATATCGTAAAGTTCAGCAAATTCGTAGCCGTAGCCGAACGTTCCGCTTGCAGGAATAACGGGGTTATCAAGTTCTATACCGCATAGGTTAACGCTTATTTTTCCCATATTATTTCCTCCTTAACGAGAACGGGACCGTCCTTACAAATACGCTTGTTTCCGTATAAAGTCTTGCAAGAACAACCCATACAAGCGCCAAAGCCACAGCCCATACGTTCTTCAAACGAATATGAACCACCAACGTCTGTTGCAGAGTAAATTGCTTTAAGCATTGGTTCTGGGCCACATG
>JAFZIB010000026.1 GCA_017554545.1 Clostridia bacterium | reverse complement strand
TAAAATTCTTTCGAATACTCCTTATTTTTTTCGTGCGGATTACGACATTTATTAATATATTATATATACGTGCTTGTCAATAATATTTTAATTATTCACCCGCAAAATCACTATGAAAACACTAAGAATTCCGCTCTCCGCCCCGTATGCGTTTTGCGTAGAAATCACCGAAAATACTAACAATCAAAATTCAAAAAGCCCTAATCTCGGCAAGATTAGGACTTTTTTATTGATACCGACTTAATTTTGTGGTATAATACTCGTAAAGGCTTAGAAAAAGGGTATATTATGAGCAATTCTTCAAGAGCAAATAAAGGAAAACGCGCGGGTGTTATAGGTATTGTAGCCAACGTTTTATTAGCGTCGGGCAAACTCGTTGCAGGGCTATTGTCGGGCGCAATCTCTATTATCGCGGACGCGCTAAACAATTTTTCCGACAGTATCAGTTCAGTAATCACGCTTATAGGGTTTAAGGCGTCGCAAAAGCCTGCCGACAGCGAGCACCCGTTCGGGCACGCTAGATACGAATACATTACCGGACTCGTTATTTCTATGTTGGTTATTTTGGTGGGTTTTGAACTCGCAAAGAGTTCGGCCGAAAAAATCTTCTCGCCCGTCGCAGTAGATTTTACCGTTATCGCTTTGATAATTCTTGCCGTATCCGCATTAGCCAAATTAGGACTGTTCTTTTATAATTTATCCGTATCTAAACAGATAGAGTCGGACGCGCTAAAAGCCACCGCAATCGACTGCCGAAACGACAGTATTATTACCACGCTAGTGCTAGTTTCTATGATTGTTGAACGCTATACGGGCGTTTTCGTGGACGGATACGTGGGCGCGCTCGTTTCGTTATTTATTTTTTATAGCGGTATTAAACTTTCTTTAGAAACCATTTCCCCTATTATAGGCAAGAAAAACGACAGCCACCTAAAAGAAAAAATACTTGATAAACTCAAGGAATATCCTATCGTTATAGGCTATCACGATTTAATGATTCACGACTACGGTCCCGGCGTGTCTTTTTGTTCTATCCACTTTGAAATAGACAAAAATCTAGACCCCTTATACGTGCACGAATTAATCGATAAGTTCGAACGTGAATTTTTAGCAATCGGCGTAAATCTAACCGTACACTACGACCCCGTAGTTACCGACAGCCCCGAATTAAACCTACTAAAACATACTACGGAGAGCGTTCTGGTTTGTATCGATAACAGGTTGTCACTCCACGATTTTAGAAGTATCCCTTGCGACGGCTTTACAAAAGTGTTTTTCGACGTGCCGTTGCCAAGCGATATGGAAGGCAAGGGTGAACTAATAACTCAAAAGGTTGACGAGGCGCTAAATGCCTTAGGCGAAACTAAGTACGAAAGCATTATAACCTTCGATTCCGAAGCGTTTAACTAACAAAAAAGGAAAAAGTTTATGGTTAAATTGTTTAATTTTTGGTATTTATTTTTTATTCTGTTTTGCACGGGGTTCGTTTTAGGTTTTTATTTCTTATTAAAAAACAAAAGCGAAAAGACTAAAAAAATAGTTATAGGCTCTATACTGTTTTTCAACCTTGCATTACACTTTTTAAAGTTGACTTTTCCGCCCTATAGCACCAACCCAAGCCAAGCAATGCGCGACGTTTGGTTTATAAACGTATGCGCAACCAGCGTGCTTTTCTTTCCGTTTATATTTTTATCCAAAAGTAAAACGGCTAAAGACTATATGGTTTTTTTAGGCGTTATAAGCGGTTTTTTAGCAATGTTTTACCCCACCGAAGCGTTAAACAAAAGCGTTTTAACCCTAGACCTTTGGAGATTTTATCTTTGCCATATAATAATTTTCGGTGCGCCACTTCTCACCGTGCTTTTAGGCGTTCATAAACTAGACGTTAAGCGTATTTGGAGAACGCCCCTTTGCGTTATGGCAATGCTACTTTTTATCGTTTGCAATCAAATTTTCCAAAGCGAACTAGGTATCATCTCGCTTAGAAACGATAACTTTCTTGAAATAAACTTTGCCAACCCCTCTTTAATTTGGGGACCAACCGACGGCGTTGCCGTGTTGTTCTCTTGGCTTACGCCCAACTTTATGAAGGTCGTTCCGTTTGGACAATACGCAGGTCAAGAAAAATATTGGCCATTCTTTTGGATGTTGCCGGGAGTAGTTTTCTACTTTATTTTAGTACCTTTAGCGCTCTGCTTTATTTTAGACTTTAAAAACACCGTTAACGTTTTTAAAAACGGCTTAATAAAGATTAAAGAAACTGTTAGAAAATTAAAAAAATCAAATTAGAAACAACCAAACTTTTATAAAAATTAAGGGCAAACGTGTTTTGCCCTTTTTATTTATATTTTATCGATATTTTTTTATTCATATTTTATAAAAAATATAATTTGTATTGTGTTTTACCTTGCAAAATGGTAAAATATATTCACACTATGGAAAAAGTGAGGATATTTTATGGGACTTTGGACTAAAGAACATTTTATAACTATTATTCCCGCGTTTATCGTTATGATAATTGTCGGATTGCTTTTAGGCAGGTTATTAAAGGATAAAGACGAAAAAGTTAAATTCTTGCCCTTGCAGATTATAAGCGTTATTCTTTTGGCGCTTGAATTTATGAAACAAGGCTACAACGCAAAGGGCGGATACGATTTATACGCGTTACCCTTCCATTATTGCAGTTTGTTTTTATACCTTCTACCCTTGCACTCCTTTTATCGTGGCAAGTATAGAAAGGCAGTTAACTCTGCAACGCTTGGTTGTTTAGCCTCTTTATTTTTATTTATGCTAGTTATGCCCGACATCGTTTACAGCGCGAACAATATTAAAGAATGCTTTAAGAATTTTGGAAGTTTCCACACGGTAATTTTCCACAATCTCGTTTGCCTATACTTCGTTTTAACTCTCTCGTTAAAGTTATACGAGTTCAACGTTAAAAAAGACCTAAAAGTTATGGCGATATTTTTAGCAATCTACGTTGTTATTGCAACTATTTTATCGCTATCTCTTAAGGTTAACTTCCACAACCTTTACAAATGCAACCTAGGTATGGTAGAAGATATAAGGCTAGCAATGGTCGGCGCTATAGGTTTTGCCGGTCATATGATATACGTGTGCATACTTTTCGTTTTAACTATTTTATTCGCATACGGCGCGTACTTTGCTGCAAAGGGCGTGGTTGCTTTAATTAAAAACAAAGTTAACGGAAAGTAAAAAAATGAAATTCGGAGTTGCAATAAACTGCTTTAAAATCCCCGTAGAGGACGGCATAATCGAGGCGAGTAAAATAGGCGCTAGCGGTGTGCAAACTTACGCTACTACGGGCGCATTTTCGCCAGAGGAATTAACTAGCGATAAAAAGCTTTTAATTAAAGCCCTTCTAAAAGAGAACGACTTAGTTTTTACCGCGCTTACAGCAGATATGGGCGGATACGGCTTCCAAATTGAAAAGGACAACCCCGAACGCATTGAAAAAACCAAAAAAATTATAGATTTAGCAGAAGAATTCGGCGCTAAAGTAATAACTACTCACGTTGGCGTTATCCCCTCCGACGAACGACATCCTCGATACGAAGTTTTGCTTAAAGCGCTCGTAGAGTGCGGAAGATACGCTAAAAGTAAGGGTGTTACCGTAGCCATAGAAACGGGACCCGAAGACGCCGTTACGCTAAAAGGGTTTTTAGATAAAACCTTAGGTGGCGTAGGCGTTAACCTTGACCCCGCCAACTTCGTTATGGTGACCGGTCAAAACCCAGCCGACGCCGTTTACACGCTAAAAGACTATATAGTTCATACTCACGTTAAAGACGGAATTATGCTCAAAAAGACCCAGCCTAAGATTATATACGACCACTTTGCTAGTGGTGGCAAAGGCGGAATTAACGTTAAAGATTATTTTTTAGAAACGGTGGTAGGTCAAGGCGACGTAGATTATAAATCTTACCTAAAAGCGCTTATAGAAGTTGGATACGACGGATACTTAACCGTGGAGCGTGAATCGGGTGACGACAGAATAGGCGACTCTATAAAAGCCATTGAATACGTTAAAGGTGTGCTAAAGGAATTAAAATGATAAATTATTTACAAAACGTATTAAAAGAATACGATTATCCTTTAGATGCAAAAGAGCAAATAATTAGCGATGCTAAAAAACTGTTTTGCAAGGAGTTTTATTCTTTAATCTCCCCATACGAAAACGATTATAACGCTGATATATCTACTATATCCTATCAAATATCTCAACTTGCTAAACAAAAAGGGGTTGATGAATACCCTGCTCAACTGATTTTTTACTTAGCATTAACGAAACCGCTAAAAAAACATTACGAAAAGCAAAATTTACCCCTTTCGTCTTATACGGGTGTAATAAACGATTTAAAATACAAGGCAAAAGAGTGCTTTTTGATTTACAAAATTTGGGGAACTTTCGTTTCGGGTTGGCACGAAGGGTTTTTCAAACTAAAGCGTTTTAACTTTGGCAGATTGCAATTCGAAATGCTACCTTTTAATAAATTGTTTAAGCATTTTGAAAGCGAATTTCTACCTGCGGACACGCCCGTAATTAACGTGCATATCCCCCGTAACGGGCAAAGTTTAAATAGCGAACTAGTCGGCGAGGCTTATAAAACTGCCAGCGATTTTTACCGAGATAAACTAAACGCTAATCCCGTTATTTTCGTTTGCGAATCTTGGCTGTTGTATCCAAAAAATCTACAAGTTTTAAGTCAAAATTCAAATATAAGAAAATTTATTTCAAATTACCAAATTATATTAAGCCAAGACTACCCCGATTATTCTGAGGTTTGGAGATTGTTCGATTGCAAATATACGGGCAACGCAAAAGATTTACCAGCAGATTCGTCGTTACGCAGAGCGTATATCAACTGGATTAGCAACGGAGAGCCTATAGGTTTTGGGCTTGGCGTATATTTCTACGACCAAAAATAAAAAATTAAAAAGGATATATTATGCAAAATTTTACCCAAAGAGTTAAAAAATACGCAAAACTTATGTCCGACGCAGAAAGATATATTTGGAATAACCCCGAAACGGGATATAAGGAGGTTAAAACCTCGTCTTATCTTGCCGAAAAGTTTACCGAACTTGGATACGAATTAACTTTTGCGGAAGGTATTACTGGTTTTTATACCACTATCGACACGGGCAGACCAGGTCCAACCGTATTGATTTTAGGCGAACTAGACTCGGTTATTTGCTTTAACCACCCCGAATGCGATAAAGAAACGGGTGCAGTTCACGCTTGCGGACACAACGTTCAAACGGCTACCCTGCTAGGTATTGCCGCCACCTTAAAAGAAGAAGGCGCTCTAGACGGACTTTGCGGAAAGATTAAACTTTGCGCAGTTCCCGCCGAAGAACTACTAGAAATTGAATTTAGAAATCAACTGAAAAAGCAGGGCGTAATTAAATATCTCGGAGGAAAAGCCGAGTTTTTATACCGCGGATACTTTGACGACGTTGATTTAGCGTTTATGGTTCATGTAACCAATAGCGATTCTTTCAAAATAATTTCTGGCATGGTTGGTGCTGTTGCTAAAACTATTACCTACAAAGGTAAGTCGGCACACGCAGGCGGTTATCCTTGGCTAGGAAACAACGCGCTATACGCTGCAAACTGTGGTATCAACGCTTGCAACGCATTAAGAGAAACCTTTAAGGAAAGCGATATCGTTCGTTTCCACCCAATAATCACTAAGGGTGGCGATATGGTCAACGCTATACCCGGCGAAACCGTCCTTGAGGCGTACGTTCGCGCTAAGACGTTCGAGGCTATAAAAGTTACTAACCAAAAGATTAATCAAGCGCTTATAGGCGGTGCACTTGCGCTAAACTGCAACGTAGAAATTCAAGATATCCCCGCTTTCGCGCCGTTAATCAACTCGCCTGATTTTTTGAATTTATTTAAGCAAGTAGTAGAAACCATACTACCCGAAATAGGCGTTAACGTTTCGAGCGCCTTTAGTTCGGGAAGTTCAGATATGGGAGATTTATCTTCAATAATGCCGGTAGTTCACCCCTTCTGTCCCGGCGCGATAGGTACTGGAC
>JAFZIB010000025.1 GCA_017554545.1 Clostridia bacterium | reverse complement strand
AGTTTTTTTGAATACGACGAAACGCTTCAATTCAAAGACGGCGTGGATTTTAAGTCGCTTATCTTTATAGAGTGGAATAAATACAAAAACAGTTATTTCGAGCGAAAGGTAATGGTGTTTTACGAGAGAGATTTCCCTGAAATCCAACCTAACTCAATGGTAAAATACGTAGTTCAGGCAAATATACTCATAAGCTACGAGTATTTAGATAAAAACGTTCAACAAGGAGAAGAACAATGAGAGCAATAGTAACCGTGCTCGGAAAAGACAAGCCGGGCATCATAGCAAAAGTATCCTCGATATTAGCGGAAAATCAAGTAAATATAGAAGATATTAGCCAAACGGTAATGCAAGGCAACTTTACCATGTTAATGCTTTGCGACTTATCGGGAGCAAACTTAAAGATAAAGGAGTTAGGACTACAACTTGAAACGCTCGGCAAAGAAATAGGCGTTTCAATACACGTTCAAAACGAAGATATTTTTAACGCAATGCATAAGATATAGGTGGTCGTATGGTTGATAGAAAGCAGATATTTGAAACCATAGATATGGTTGAAAAAGAACACTTTGACATACGTACGATAACTATGGGCATATCCCTATTATCGTGCATAAGGGAGGACGCTAAATTAACGGCAGACTTATGCTACGATAAAATTTGCAAAAAAGCCGAAAACATAGTAAAGGTTGCCGAAGATTTGGGCGCTGAATACGGAATTCCTATAATAAACAAAAGAGTATCAGTAACGCCGGCGTCACTTCTCACGGCAAATTTTTGTGGAAAAGAAATAGTTCTTGCTAAAGCCCTAGACCGCGCGGCAGAAACTTGCGGAATAGACTTTTTAGGCGGATATTCAGCGCTGGTTCAAAAGGGCACGGCAGACTACGAAAAATACTTTTTAGAAAGCATACCAGAAGCGCTATCGATAACGCAAAGAACGTGTTCTTCGGTTAACGTAGGTTCTTCTAAAACGGGTATAAATATGGACGCCGTTGCAGTAATGGGCAGAGTGGTAAAACAATCGGCGCTTCTAACTGCGGATAAAGACGGCATAGGCGCTGCAAAACTAGTAGTATTTTGTAATGCAGTAGAGGACAATCCCTTTATGGCGGGCGCTTTCCACGGCGTTGGCGAATCTGATACGGTCATTAACGTAGGCGTGTCTGGTCCCGGCGTAGTGCACCACGCGTTAAAGTCTATTAAGGACGCAAGTTTAGACCAAGTTGCCGAAACTATAAAAAAGACGGCGTTTAAGATTACAAGAGCAGGTCAGTTAATAGCGGAGGAGGCTTCTAAACGCCTTAACGCAGAGTTCGGAATAGTCGATTTATCACTTGCTCCCACACCCGTTATGGGCGACAGTATCGCGCACATATTAGAAGAAATAGGCTTAGACTCGGTTGGCGCTCACGGAACTACGGCAGCGCTTGCAATGCTTAACGACGCCGTTAAAAAGGGTGGCGGTATGGCAAGTTCTAGAGTAGGCGGACTATCGGGCGCGTTTATT
>JAFZIB010000024.1 GCA_017554545.1 Clostridia bacterium | reverse complement strand
TACCACGGTTGCTATGAACGGCTTGGGTATGGGCGCTGCAGTTACCTTCGTTTTAATATGCAGTAATATTTTGGTTTCACTTTTAAGAAAAGTTATTCCATCACAAGTGCGCATACCTGCGTTCGTTCTTATTATTGCAACCTTCGTTACCATAGTCAGACTGGTTTTAGACAAACTGTTACCTAGTCTATACGCGTCGTTAGGTTTATACCTACCGCTAATAGTAGTTAACTGTATTATTCTTGCAAGAGCAGAAAGCTTCGCAAGCAAAAACGGCGTGTTGGCGTCTGCTACCGACGGCTTGTTTATGGGCGTTGGCTTTACCTTGGCGTTAACCGTTATGGGCGCGTTTAGAGAAATTCTTGGCGCAGGCGCTATTTTCGGTCTAAAACTATGGGATTTCCAAATCGGCTTTTTTGCGTCGAGCGCAGGCGCGTTCTTCACCTACGCGTTGTTTATCGCCGTGTTTAGCCTCGTTGAAGGTATAATCGGCAAGCGCAGAAAAATTAAGGCTTACGACAAGCTCGTTAAACAAAAAGAATTAGCGACTGCTACCGCTAGCGAGGAGGTAAACAATGGCTGAGTTTATTATGATTATAGTATCTGCGGTGTTTATCAATAACTTCGTAGTGGTTCAATTCTTAGGTATCTGCCCTTTCCTCGGCGTTAGTAAAGACTTTAAGTCGGCGCTCGGTATGGGACTTGCCGTTACCTTCGTTATGACCATCACTTGTTTAATTACCTATCCGCTTTATACTTTCGTTTTAGTTCCGCTAGGTATCGAGTTTATGGAAATCATTATTTTCATATTCGTTATCGCGGCAATCGTACAAATGATAGAAATGGCGCTTAAGAAATTCTCACCCACGCTATATAACGCAATGGGTATTTACCTTCCCCTAATTACCACCAACTGCGCTGTATTAGGCGTTGCCGAACTAGTTATCGATACTCCGCAAATCGCAGGTTTAATCGGAATTACTACTGGCGCAATGAATATGGGCTTTGCCGTTCTATACGGTTTGTTTGCAGGTCTTGGCTTTACCGTTGCAATAGTCCTTATGAGTGGCTTAAGAGAAAAAATTGCAAGATTACCTATCAATAAGCACTTAAAAGGTTTTCCTATCGCAATGATTTGCGCGTGCTTTATCGCTATGGCGTTCTACGTGTTCGCGCTTATTTAAGGAGGGACTATGTTAAATTTGTTATTAAGAGAAATTAACGTTACTACTCTCGGCTGGGTGCTAGGAATAGTTGCAGTAATTGCCGTCGTTTTTGCCGTTTTAATAGTTTTAGTATCTAAACTTTGTTTCGTCCCCGTGGACGAAAAGGCAGAAGCAATCCAAGCAAATCTTGCCGGCGCAAACTGTGGTGGTTGTGGATACGCAGGTTGCGCAGACTTTGCCAAAGCCTTAGCGCAAGGTAAAGCAAAAATAAACGGTTGCGGTCCTACCCCAAACGAAAACAAGTCAAAAATTGCAGAAATCTTAGGTGTTCCCTTCTCTGCTGAAGAAAGTAAATACGCAGTAGTTCATTGCGCGGGCGGAGAAGTTAGTTTAGATAAATACGTTTACGTTGGAAACGAGGGCTGTACGGCTCAAAACGCCCTATTAGGAGGCAGAAAGGTTTGTCCTCAAGGCTGTATGGGCGGTGGCACTTGCGAGGCGTGTTGTCCATACCACGCCGTTACCGTTGAACACGGCGTTGCTTACGCAAACAAGGCGCTTTGCGAGGCGTGTGGACTTTGCGTTTCTAAATGTCCTAAAGGCATTATCGAACTTATACCCAAGTCTTCTAAAGTGTACGTTGCTTGCTCTACCACTTGCAAAGGTAAAGACGTTATGAACACCTGCAAAGTTGGCTGTATAGGTTGCGGACTTTGCGCCAAGAACTGCCCTAACGGCGCAATAGAAATGGTCGATAATATTCCCGTTATAAACTATTCTAAATGTACCGGCTGTAAGGTGTGCGTGGCAAAATGTCCCAGAAAATGCATTAAAGAAATTTAGTAAAAAATTAAAATTAAAACCCGAACTGTCGTTCGGGTTTTTTTATTTAATTTCTATATCTAATGGTTTATCTAGTTGTTCACCAACGTATTTACCGTTTTTCTTGCGTTGGCGCACGCACTCCGTTAGCAAATATTCGATTTGACCGTTTATCGAGCGAAAATCGTCCTCTGCCCACGAGGCAATTTCGGCAAATAATTTTTCCGATAACCTTAGAGGTATTTGTTTCTTGCCGTTTTCACTCATATTAATATAAACTTCCTGAATTTACTATAGGTTGCGCGTCACGATTGCCACAAAGAACTACCAATAAGTTTGATACCATTGCAGCCTTTCTTTCTTCGTCGAGTTTTACTATTTCTTTTTCGGATAACTTTTCTAACGCCATTTCAACCATTCCCACCGCGCCGTCAACTATCATTTTTCTAGCGTCAATAATTGCAGACGCTTGTTGGCGTTGTAGCATTACGGCGGCGATTTCGGGTGCGTATGCAAGATAAGTAATTCTTGCCTCTAAAATTTCTATACCCGCCTCGTCAACGCGCGATTGAATTTCGTTTTTTATACGGTTTGCAACTACCTCGCTAGAGCCCCTTAAACTGCCTTCGTCGGCAATTCCGTCACCCGTCGTATCAACTCCTTGCGCCACGTCGTACGGATAAATACGAACGATATTTCTAAGCGCGCTATCGCATTGTAAAGATAAATATTCTTTATAATTATCTACGTTAAACACAGCTTTAGCAGTATCCACAATTCGCCACATAACCGCTATGCCGATTTCAATAGGATTACCTAAACAGTCGTTAATCTTTTGACGGCTATTGTTAAGAGTCATTATTTTTAGCGAAATTTTATTAGCAGACGGATTTACCGCTATTTGTCCGTTTGACGAAACCTTAAAAGGAACTGTTTCGTTGCCACTAACGTCGCCACTTTGGTTAAGTTTAGTTCTTGCCGCAGGATTTACCGCACTACAGAAAGGATTAACAAAATAAAACCCGTCGCCCTTAAGCGTGCCTATGTATTTGCCGAATAACGTTAAAACTAAAGCCTCTTGTGGCTTTAATACTTTTAAGCCTAGATATGGTATCCATCCAAACAACATAACCGCTCCAGCAACGATTAAACATATTATCGAGAGGGTTGTGTCTATTCCTTTAATTCCTCCCTCACTAGCAACTGCTCCCACTACGAATACTGCCACACCTACCAAATAAAAAAAAGTGGTTAAAACGAGCACACGCATGCCGTTCTTTTTTGTTTTTAAAATCTTTTCTTGCATTACAATGCTCCTCTATAAGATTTTTGATATCATAATGATATCATCTAAAAATATTCTTGTCAATAGTTTTTTATACATTTAAAATAAAACGGACGGCTAGCCGAGTCCCTGCAAGGGATTCGGCAACTAAATAAATCCGCAAGCGGATTTGTGATATTTGTCTAACGACAAGTGATATTGCCTATCGGCAGTGATATTTGCCTGTGGCAAGTTGTTGATTTATTTAATATAACTTTGGCAATAGCCAAAATATAACTTTTAGACTTATCTAAAAATATAACTGTTTGCAACGCAAACAATATCACTTTAATTAAAACTCGACTTTTAACAAGCCGAGTTTTCTTTTGTCCACGCAAAACAAATTGAATCAAATTTTATTTTATGTTATAATAAACTCACCGATAAATACGAATTTGTATGGAGGCGTAAAATGATTGTAAAATACGTTACAAACACATATGTAATAACAGATACGTATAAAAAATTATTGCTTGATGCAAAAGATGCGAGCGTAAAAATAGAACCGTCCAACGACGATAGCACAAAATTAGTTTTTTTCGAAAACAAAAAACATTCATATGAATTTTTCGTTGAAGACGATACACTTACGATCAAATTAGTAAAAACGAGATGGTACAATTTTTTAAGAATTGGTATTGATCGTTCGGAAATTAGACTATATGTTCCTAAATCAACACTTGAAACAATCTCGGTAAGATCCAATACAGGATACGTTGATATATCCTCAATAACTTGTAATGGCGCTATAGATATCCAAATAAACACAGGAAAAATAAATTTAGAAAGTGTCTTCTGTCAAGCTTTTAATTCAAAAGGAAACACAGGACACATCTCGTTGAACAAATTGACTGCAACACAGAATATCTCAATCAAACGCGGCACCGGAAAGGTTTCATTAAATGATTGCTTTGCCCGTGAGATTTTTGTAAAAACCAACACGGGAAGCGTTCGTGGCAGACTTCCGTCTAATATGGCGTTTATAGTTCGAACTAACACAGGCAGAATGGAAATACCTAAAGTCCCCATCGGAGAAGCAATCGGCGGAAGATGCGAAATAAAAACAAACACGGGAAATATCAAATTCGAATAAGTAATGTCAAATTCCAATTTATCGATTTGATATTCTTTGTGGAAAAATTTTCAAAAGTGTAGCACACTATACTTTGCTTTACAAAGTCGTGTTTTCTTGTAAGGCAAAAAGTAAAGGATAGCAAATTTTTTGCTATCCTTTTATGCTGTCTAAAAATCCCTAAGAGTGACGCCTTTAACCGTCCGTTTTTTTATGCTTTTTTAAGGCTTTTTATATAATTGTTTTCGCTTTCAACGTAATCTAGCGCCATTTGTTTTAGTTTTTCGAACGCGATAGAGTCGGCTTGTTTTTGCTCTGCAGTAAACTCGTTTTTCATCTGCATTAAATCGTCGTAGAAGGGAGTTTGGCTGGCGTACTTCCAAAAGGGCCCTTGATATCTAACGTCATCGTAGTGCCAAGGCTTAAAGTTGAGTTTATAGTGAATTAACTTTATGGCGCTCTCGTTAAACTGTTTTTCGGGAATAGGCGTTTTGTTCCAACCTATATCTAAAAGTTTAGTTTTACCCTTTAGCAAAACGTTAAGATAGTCTTGGTCGGGTGCAACTTCGAACTTATGGCGTAGCATTAGGTTAATAAACTGCGTTTCTATTTTTTCTTCTAGATATTTTTTGGTGTTTATAACTAGCAAGCCCGAATTAAAATATTCCATACGTGGAACGCCTAAAAATTGTTCGGAATAAACGCCGAAACAGTCAAACGAACTCATAGCCTCTTCATGAACTGCGCCTACTATATTGTCGCCAAGTTCAACGTCGTATAACTTAGAAATATCGTCAATTAAAACGGTGTCGCAATCAATGTATATTATTTTATCGTATTGCGGAAATAGCGAAGGAATAAAAATTCTATAATATATTGCGTTGGTATAATAATCGCGAAGGTGGGTTTTTTGGTTTAGCGAATCCATTCTGTCAGCCACGTCAACGTACTCTATATCTATATCGCTAAAATTCTTTTCAGCAACCTCTACGATTCGTTTTTTATTAGTATTAGAAATGCCCGTGTTAAGAACGTAAACCTTTAAGAAATAGTCGGAAGAAAGATTATCTAAAACCGACTGCACCGACACGCTCAAAAAGGGCGCGTAGTTATCATCTACCGCATACACGAGGGGTATTACTTTTTTATTGCTTATATTCGTCATAAGTTAAGACCTCCTATTTTGCCACGATTAACCGTTACCAAAAGCAACGCAAATAACTTACGATTAAATTATATAAATCTTAAAATAAAAAAGCAATAAAATGAACTCTAAAAATAGAATAATCAAGTAGAATTGTACTCCAACAAAAAATAGATTTGAAAGGGTCAACTCTATTATTTCGATAGTAGTTAAATTTTACTCTACCATCGGTGGAATTTGCGCGTTTTTTGCCCGTATATCCTAAGTTCACGCCGTTCTCAAGTAAAATTTATCAATAATTTGTTCTTTATTATATTGCTAACGCTAACTTGCTAAACGACTCTCGCCGGTTGCGTAGTTAATTTCTATGCCCGGTTGGATATTAAAACAATAAACGTTAAACTGCAAATTGCCTTGACACTCTATACAATACGCCTCCATGGTTACGCCGTGGCAAACCAAATTTTCCCCCTTAAAGTCAGGCGTTACTTTATACGCAACGTGGCAACCTTTTTCTCTAATATGGTCGGCAACCATATTTTCGAAGGGCAACATACCCTCTACGTTAAAGTATCTAGTTCCGGTAATAAGGTTGCGCTTATTTGCATTTTCAGCAGACAGTTGCCAGCCTATAAGGTGACTTCTATTCCACAAATAACCGCCTTGAACTATGCTTGTATCGTATTTAGCCTGCACCCAACCCGACGGTTTAACGCTACTAATACTACCTCTTTTTTCGTCTAGCGCGGGCATAGTTTCTACCCCTAACGTGCCTTTAACAACGCCACATCTGCCTAGACTGTCTAAATCGCTATAATATTCGTACGGCTCTGCGGTAAGTTCCTCTTGAGAAAAGACGGGGACGTTCTCGTTCCTAACTTCGAAAGCAATTTCCGAACTAGGTCGACTATAGCCGTCGTCGTCATTTGGCGGATTAAGTAGTCCGTCTAAAAAAGCGCACGACGATAAAGCGACGCAGGTACAAGCAACTAACGCAAGCGCTAAAAATCTTTTAATTAGGTTTTTCACTTTTTATCTCCTTTGGTATATTTCTATGGTAATTTTATCGTGCGAAGAACCCTTAATTTCTTCTTTTTTAATCTTCTTAAAACCTAGCGCTTTAAGGTCCTCTTTGAAAAACTTGTCCGCAGGGTAACGCCTGTTCCAGTTGCAAACGATTACCTGACTAGCAAGTGAGATATCGTAGGGTTTATCTTCTACCCAACAAAAGTCGTCCTCCTCTGCCTTGTGGGCGTAGTCGTCGTCTATCATAATTGTGGCGGTATCTTTAAACTGAGTTGCCGTGTAACGACTAACCCACAGTTTCGCGCCGTTAACGTAGTTTAGTATCCACTCACGAAGAATACTATCTTCACTCTGACGCTTGCCGAAAAATGTTAGCCCTTTGTTTTTTTCTATGCAAAAAATATAATTCATACGCCCTCCTATTTTTAGAGTATATCAAAATTGAACCTCGATTTCAATAGTAAAATTCAAATTAAACTAAATTTAATTAAAAGAAAAAAGCGCCCTAAAATTAGGGCGCTAAATATAAGGAAAACTACTTTCTTCTATACTTGTTTAAGATTTCTTCGTTGAGTTCTACGCCGATACCGGGAAGGTCGGGAATAGTAACGTAACCGTCTTTATCGAGTTGGAAATGATGCTTAACGAGGTTTTTGCTAAGCACGGTTTCTTGAGCGCAGTATTCTAAGATATCTGCGTTGGGAATAGCGGCGATAAGTTGCAAGGTCGCGCCGATTAGAATACCCGTCTTAAATGCGTGAGGAATAAGTTTCTTGCCACGGAGTTGAGCCATGTCCGCAATCTTTTTAGCCATAGTGATACCACCGCAACGGCTCATGTCGGGTTGAACGATATCAACTTTGCCGTTGTCTAACATATCCTTAAATTCGTACATAGTGCCAAATTCTTCACCGGACGCTAGAGAAATGCTCATATTGTCTGCTAGTCTGCCGAAGTCTTCCGTTCTATCGGGCGCAAAGGGTTCTTCTAACCAATAGATTTTTTGCTTTTCGTATTCTTTAGCAACTCTTAGCGCGTATTTATAATCGGTCCATCTCATACCGATATCAATCATAAGGCGCTTGTCGTCGCCAACTGCTTGACGGCAATATTCAACGAGTTTAATATCTTTCTCTTCGCTTTCGCCAAGCGCGCCCCAACCGAATTTATAGCCGTGGTAGTTGCAGTCTGCCTTGTGGTGAGCAACCAACTCGTCGATTTCTTCTTTAGTGCCGGGCATTAAAACCGAACAGTATGCAGGAATTTTTTCTCTAAATCTGCCACCGATTAGTTTAGATACGGGCAAGCCGTATTTTTTACCGGTAATATCCCAAAGCGCGATATCGATACCGCTCATTGCGTGAATACCTACGCTTCTTCTAGTGTAGTAATAACTAAAGTGATACATTTTATACCATAAGTATTCTATGTTGGTGGGGTCTTCGCCAACTAGAATATCTCTTAAACCTCTGCATTGGTCGTGCGACGCAGGGGTTTCTACGATAGCCTTAACTACTTCGGGAGAGGAGTCAACTTCGCCGATACCCGTAATACCTTCGTCGGTATGAACGAGTATAACCGCAGTATCTTGACTGCCGTCGCCTATCATTTTAACTTCGTCTTGTCTTACTATAACAACTTCAACGTCCGTAATCTTCATATTTTTCTCCTTAAAATTTTATTATTGCTTTTATTAATTCTCTATCGTGGTTCCTATACAAGTCGAACGCTTTATCGATTTGGTCTAGCGTAAACTCGTGCGTAACCATTTTTTCTAAATTTAATTTGCCGGCGTCGATTAGTTCTACTAAAGGATACCAAGCCTTAACGTTCCCAACCGCTCCTAAATAGGTTATTTCCTCGGTAACTACTTTTTTAACGGGTAAATTTACCTTGTCCTCGTCGCCGGGAATACCGTATTGAATAATCTTTCCGCCTTTAGCGCAATAATCGAAACACTTTTCTATTACCGCGGGAGCGCCGGTCGCCTCTATAACCACTTCAGCCTTTTTGCCGTTGGTGATTTTTACTAGTTCGTCCTCTACGTTTTGAGTTTTAGAGTTTATAACGTGCGTTGCGCCGAAAGAAAGGGTTAACTGCTCTTTTTGCGCGTCTCTAACCACAGATATTACCTTGCCTGCGCCCATAATTTTTGCAAGCATAATATAGGCGAGCGCCGCAGGGCCGTTGCCCGTTACTAAAACGGTGCTATTTAAAGGAATATTTGCGTTCATAAGCGATTCGGTTGGGCACACGCAACTTTCTAATATTGCTCCAGCCTTATCGGAAACGTTATCGGTTATAGGCACGATTGCCGAAACGGGAACTTTAACGTATTCGGCGTATCCACCGTTATGCGGGTAATATCCTATTTCTTGCGAATCGTTGCAAAGATAAACCTTACCCTCCCTACACATATCGCAATGCCCGCAACCTATACTGGTTGCAATAACGCACCTTTGCCCTACTTTTACGTCCGTTCTTTTAGAGTTGATTTCATATACCTCACCGCAAATTTCGTGACCTTGAATATGTGGCATTTTGCCTAGTTTAAGTTTGCCCGAAATTATGTGATAGTCGGTTACGCAAACGCCCGCAGCCCTAACCTTAATTAACGCTTGCTCCTCTGCAATAGTAGGCGTAGGAACTTCTTTAATCTCTAACTTGTCTATATCCGTCCAAACGGCAGCTTTCATAGATTAAATCTCCTTGTTGCCGATTTTTTCGCCCATAACCTTGCCTAAGAGTTCTTTATAACCAAAGGGGAAGGTCTTGCTGTCTGCTTCGCGAAGCTGAGGCATAAACCAATCTTGAATTTCTTTTGCTCTTTTGTAATCTCCCTTATCCATTGCAGAATAAAGTTCGGAAATTTCGTTTGGATATATTGCTGCAAACGCAGTAAAACTGCCCACGCAACCTGCAAACAGAGCCGAATATAAAATATCGTCCGTTCCGGTTAATACGGCAACGTTTTTGTCTTTAGCAACGTCTAATTGATGCATAAGTCTTTTCATATTAGCGCTACTGTCTTTAGTGCCTATAATATTTTTGTGGTCGAACAATTCGTAAACGGTTTTAAGTTCGATTTCTTGAGTAAAGAAAGGAATATTATATAGAATAACGGGTAGCGGAGAGTTGTTTGCAACGTCGATAAAATATTGCTTTTTCTCGTTTACCGGATAGGTAAAATAATATGGCGCGCAAACCAAAATTGCGTCTGCGCCAACGCTCTTGGCGTATTTTGCAATATCTACGGTATCAACCACGTTGCCCGTGCAAGCGCTAGCGATTAGTTTTTTATCTGCGTCTTTATAAATAGAAACTAACTCTATCGCGCGTTTTTGTTCTTCGATAGAAAGTTGAATAAACTCCGCCGTGCTTCCGTTAACTACGAAACCCGAAACGCCCGTTCCGTTTACGCGTTTAATCTGTTTAATAAATACTTCTTCGTCTAACTTGTTGTCCTTAAACGGCGTCATAAGCACCGCAAACGGTCCTTTTAAGAATTTTCTCATTTAAGTATATACTCCTTTAAATCAAACGGCATTAAGTCTATAAATAAGTTCTCGCTACCGTTTTCAGTTATTAAATAATCGTTTTCTAATCTTAAACCAAAGCCCTCGTATAAGCCCGATTCTATGGTGTAGTATTCGCCAAGTTTTATCCTCGTACCTTTTTGAGGTAAAAATTGCGGTTGCATCAACGCTCTAGTACCTATTTTATGACCTGCGTGATGGACTAAACTAAATCCCTTCTTTTGATAAACTTCGTTTACCGCCTTATAAACGGTCTTGGCGCTTTTACCCTTTTTTAATACCTTTTCCCCTGCAGAAATTGAGCGTGCAACCAAATCGAAAACCGCCTTTTGCTCAGGACTCGGCTCGCCAAAGAAGAAAGTTCTGCAAACGTCGCACCACTTACCTTCTAGTCTAACGCTTATATCGATAATTAAGGTGTCACCCGCTTTAGGTACGTAGTTTCTAGT
>JAFZIB010000023.1 GCA_017554545.1 Clostridia bacterium | reverse complement strand
CGCCTACGGCGAGTTATGGATTTATTTAGTATAACTGTGACTGCAAGTCGCAATCTAACGCAAAACTTGTTTTGCATATCACTTTTAGCCACAAGGCTAAAAATATAACTCATATATGTTTAATCTTTTGTGGATATGAAAAGCACACTACATTTCACTTTTAGTGAAGTATAGTGTGCTATACTTTTATTAGGAACAAAACTAAACTTCATACTTCTACTTTCGGCAAAAAGCCACAAATAAAACTTTTGCCTGTATTTTATTACAGGCAAAACAATAAATAAATATTAAATATTGTAAACAACATACAATATCTTGCAAACTAAATTCCGTACAAGATATCTTCGTAGCTTGGGAACGGGCTAAATTCTTTACCCGTTAAAAGTTCCATTTGGTCGGCGTATTTTCTTAAGTCTTCCATATCTGCTAAAAGCTTATCCTTGCAGAACTTAGCCTTATCCAAGGCCGAACCAGAACGGTCGTAATCTTCTAAATCTAACTCTAGTTTGTCTAAATATTCGGCAAATTTTTCGGATAAAGAAGATATCTTTTTAATAATTCCCTCCTCTAACGTTGCCTTTAACTTGCCGTGTTTAGCCTTTTCTTTAATCTCTTTAAGAATAAAGTTTTCGTATTTTATAATCGAGGGAACGATTTCCTTTCTTGCCATATCGAGCGCGGTGATAGCCTCTATATGCACGGTGTTTGCATAGTTTTCTAAAAGAATTTCCATTCTGGAGTGCATTTCACTCTTAGATAACACGCCGTGTTTTTCAAATAGCGAAACGTTTTTGTCGTCCATATACTTAGGCAACGCGTCAACGGTAGATTTAAGGTTAGATAGACCGCGTTTTTTAGCCTCCTCTTCCCACTCTGCCGTGTAGTTATTGCCACTAAAGATAATGCGCTTGTGCTCTTTAACCGTCTTGCGAAGTAATTCGTTAAGAGCGCCGTCAAAGTCCTCTGCCTTTTCTAAAACGTCTGCAAAACCGCAGAGTTCTTCGGCTACTATGGTGTTTAGTATAAAGTTGGGGCAAGCGATATTAGTGGGCGCGCCAACCATACGGAATTCAAATTTATTACCAGTAAACGCAAACGGAGAAGTTCTGTTTCTATCCGTTGAATCCTTTGGAATAGGAGGCAATACCGATACGCCCGTTTTAAGAACGGATTTTTCTTTAGCGTAGTAGGTTGCGCCCGACTCAAGTGCCTTTAAGATTTCTTCTAGTTCTTCTCCAAGATAGATAGAAATAATAGCGGGAGGCGCTTCGGTTGCGCCTAAACGATGGTCGTTACCGGCAGACGCGATAGAAAGCCTTAGTAAATCTTGATATTCGTCAACGCCTTTGATTACAGCCATTAAGAAAAGCAAAAATCTAGCGTTCTTTGCAGGCGTTTCGCCCGGCTCGAATAGGTTTTCGCCCGAGTCGGTAGAAAGCGACCAGTTGTTGTGCTTACCACTACCCGAAACCGCCTTAAAGGGCTTTTCGTGTAGCAAGCATACCATATCGTATTTATTAGCAACCGTGCGCATCATTTCCATAGTTGGTTGTGGTCGGTTGCAAGATTTGCCGAGGTATATACGCAGGCTAGTTCGTGTTGGCTAGGCGCTGCTTCGTTATGCTTGGTCTTAGCGTAAACGCCAAGTTTCCAAAGTTCCTCGTCGATTTCCCTCATATACGCCGCAACCTTGGGTTTAATAGCGCCGTAGTAATGGTCGTCGAGTTCTTGACCTTTAGAGGGACGAGCGCCGAATAGCGTTCTTCCACAATGAACTAAGTCTAAGCGTTTATCGTAAACTTTTTTGTCAATCAAAAAATATTCCTGTTCAGCGCCGACGGTAGGAATAACGTTCTTAACCTTTTTGTTTCCGAAAAGTTTTAAAATTCTAACCGCCTCTTTATTGAGCGCGCTCATAGAACGGAGCAAGGGTGTTTTTTTGTCTAACGCCTCTCCACCGTACGAACAGAACGCCGTTGGAATATATAAACTGCCGTCTTTAACGAAAGCGTACGAAGTGGGGTCCCACGCAGTATAGCCACGCGCTTCGAAAGTCGCTCTTAATCCTCCGCTAGGGAAACTAGACGCGTCTGATTCGCCCTTAACTAAAGACTTATACGAGAACTTCATAATAACGCCACCGCCCTCGCAAGGCTCGATAAAACTATCGTGCTTTTCGGCAGTAATACCCGTCATAGGTTGGAACCAATGGGTAAAGTGAGTAGCGCCCTTTTCGATTGCCCACTCTTTCATAGCCTCGGCAACTGCTTTTGCCGTTTTAACGGTTAAGGGCGTGCCGTACTCCATAGCGTAACGGACTGCCTTATAGTCCTCTGCAGGTAGGCGAGCCTCCATTACCTTGTCGTTAAATACCATCGTTCCGAAACTTTCGGGGATATTTGCAGGATTCATAATTTCTCCTATAAAAATAATTATACGAATAAACTATATCATTATTAAAGTCAATTGTCAATTCGTTTTTTAACTTAAAAGCCCGTTCACCTGCTTTTTATGGGCATACGTACGCTATTTTTTTACTCTAAATAAAAATTATTTTTAATATAACGCTTTTTTATAATTTGACCTAACGAGAATTATTGACATTTTTTAAAGTTAGTTTTATAATTTAACTATAAATTTTCTGCTATGCAGAGTTTTGGAGATTTAATATGGATTGTAACGTTCGTCCCGAAAGCATGAAAAGAATAACGACCGAAAAACTTGCTAACGCGTTTATCGACGAGCAAGTTAAAATTATTAGAGAACAAGTTGGCGATAAAAAAGTTTTGCTTGCGCTCTCCGGCGGTGTGGATAGTTCGGTAGTTGCAGCGCTTTTAATTAAGGCAATAGGTAAAAACGTAATTAACGTTCACGTTAATCACGGTCTTTTGCGTAAAGGCGAGCCCGAACAAGTTATAGAAGTTTTTGGCAAACAACTAAACGCAACGCTCGTTTACGTTGACGCAGTCGATAGATTTTTAGATAAACTTGCCGGCGTTGCTAACCCCGAAGAAAAGAGAAAGATTATAGGCGCAGAATTTATTAGAGTTTTCGAAGAAGAAGCAAGAAAACTAGAAGGCGTTGCTTTCTTAGCACAAGGCACTATTTATCCCGACATTATCGAAAGCAAAGGCGTTAAGGCGCACCACAACGTTGGTGGTCTTCCCGAAGATTTAAATTTCGAACTCGTTGAGCCCCTTAAACTTTTATTTAAAGACGAAGTTAGAATGGTTGGTAAGGCGTTAGGACTTCCCGATAATATGGTATTCCGTCAACCCTTCCCCGGCCCCGGTCTTGGCGTTAGATGCCTTGGCGCAATTACAAGAGATAGACTAGAGGCAGTTAGAGAATCAGACGCTATTTTAAGAGAAGAATTCGATAAAAACGGTTTAGCCGGCAAAGTTTGGCAATATTTTACCGCCGTTCCCGATTTTAAGTCGGTTGGCGTTAAAGACGGCAAGAGATTCGACGCTTACCCCGTAATTATTCGCGCGGTAAACAGTAGACGCTATGAGCGCAACCGTAGAAAATATTCCCTTTGAACTTTTAGAGCATATTACCTCTAGAATTTTAAGCGAAGTTGACAACGTTAACCGCGTTCTATACGATTTATCGCCAAAGCCCATCGCAACGATTGAGTGGGAATAAATTAAAAAACTAAAAAACCTAGCCCGCTTTGGCAAGAGCCAAAGCGGGCTTATTATTTTTATATATTTTCTAGTTTAAGTAGAACTTTGTTGTGACTGGTTAAAAGTTAGAGAAAAAGAGAAACTTAAATCGTATAATTCGATTTTTAAATTGGTAGCGCCACTCTTTAACGGTTTAATCTTATAATATTTAATTGAACCGATTGCAGGGTTGTCGTCAAAATACGCCTCTACTTGCACCTCGTCTTTATCGTAGGTTAAAAAACTATCTACGTCAAGCATTGTAATATAACCCGTAAAGTAATTTTGAGAATAATAATTCGGTTCAGCATCTATTTTAGCATCATACGCATAAACCGTCATATAATATGCTTCTTTATACTCTAATTCGCCACTCGTAACGTTATCTTTTAAAATCAAAATTTTTTCTAATTCGGTAATATTACTATTATAGTCGCCATAAATCTCTACTCGCAAATATCCCGAAATTCCTTTTATAGGCTTGTCGTCTTTTCCTTTATCTTTATTGCCGTATATTATCCAAACGAGCCCCCCAGAAAATAAAACTATTAAACATAAAATTAACGATAAGATTTTTTTCATAGTTTATTCCTCACTTTTGTCAAAGTATAGAATACAATTCCATAAATATATTAGAACCAGTATTTAAATCTAAATATCTCGAGTTGTTTGCCCACCCGTCTGCTATTTCCAAAAAGTAAGCGTTATACGTATTAGCAAATATCCACCACCCTTCGGTATATTCATACAGTCTATATCCTATTAATACTACTGCATGATTGTTATATGATGTGCTGCCATTCATTCCTAAAATTACAGCTTTTTCTTGTATCACATATCCAATAGCAGTTGTTAAGGCGTCAATTTTTATGACATCTATATTATTATGATAATTAAGGTTAGCAACTTTTTCTGCTATATTTTCTACATTACTGCAGTACATCCCTTCAGAAAGACTAGTATACCAATTTTGTTCTATAGCATATTTTCTTATTTCATCATATAAAATTGGCATATTAAAAAGTCTATTTGTATTAACTT
>JAFZIB010000022.1 GCA_017554545.1 Clostridia bacterium | reverse complement strand
GTTCGTTAATTAATGCTTCCGCTTCAGCAGCGGTTTTGTTCATTTTCCAGTTTCCTGCAATTATAGGTTTTCTCATTTTTATTGTCGTCCTTTTTTAGTTTTTCTTTTGAGATTATTTATCGTTAAGACATTCGATACCGGGAAGTTTTTTGCCTTCGAATAATTCTAAGGACGCACCGCCACCGGTAGAAATGTGAGTCATTTTGTCTGCGTAGCCAAGTTGAGCAACTGCCGCTGCAGAGTCACCGCCACCGATAATGGTAGTTGCGTCGGTTTCTGCAAGCGCTTTAGCAACTGCGATAGTACCCTTTGCTAAAATTGGGTTTTCGAATACGCCCATAGGTCCGTTCCAAATAACGGTTTTAGCAGTCTTAACTGCGTCTGCGTATAATTCGGCAGTCTTGCTACCGATATCAAGTCCCATCATATCTGCGGGGATAGCGTCTGCACCACACTCGCTAACTTCGATTTGAGCGTCGATAGGATTGGGGAATTCTTTAGCGATAGTAGTGTCGATAGGAAGAAGAAGTTTCTTTCCTAATTGTTCTGCTTTTGCCATCATATCGAGGCAGTAGCCGATTTGTTCGTCGTCAACTAAAGAAGCACCAACTTCGTAGCCCTTTGCCTTAAGGAAGGTGTACGCCATACCGCCACCGATAATTAAGGTATCGCATTTTTCTAATAAGTTGCAAATAACTTTTAATTTGTCTGCAACCTTTGCACCGCCTAAAACTGCAACGAAAGGATGAACGGGGTTTTCTAAAGCGTCTGCCATTACGGATAATTCCTTTTCGATAAGGAAACCGCAAACTGCAGTATCTACGAATCCGTATTCAGCGATTGCAGCGGTGGTAGCGTGTGAACGGTGAGCAGTACCGAACGCGTCGTTTACGTAAATATCGCAATAAGACGCAAGCTTTTTGCAGAGCGCTTCGTCTCTCTTTTCTTCGCCTTGTTCAAAACGAGTGTTTTCGAGTAGAACTACGTCGCCGTCTTTCATGTTCGCAACGGCTGCGTCTGCGCTAGCACCGACTACGTCTTCTGCAAATACGACTTCTTTGCCTAAAAGTTCAGAAAGTCTAACTGCAACGGGACGTAAAGAATATTTTTCTTTATCCTTAAGCGCTTTTTTAAGATATTCAGCCTTAGCCTCTGCTTGTTGTTCAGCAGGAAGCGCCTCTACGGCTTTCTTTTCTTTCTTAGTTAAACCAAAACCTTCGGTTAAAACGTTGTGGGGCTTGCCCATGTGTGAACAAAGAATTACCTTTGCGCCGTTATCTACTAAATACTTAATAGTAGGAAGTGCGCCGTTGATACGGTTTTCGTCGGTAATCTTGCCGTCTTTCATAGGAACGTTAAAATCTACTCTAACTAAGCACCTTTTACCGCTAACTTGTACGTCTTTTATGGATTTTTTATTCATTATAACCTCCGAGGCATTACGATTAAACGCCCATATGCCTCCATTATAGTTTATTGTGTTTAATTATATAAACAAATCCGCCTTTTGTCAAACGAAAAACAAAGGGCGGATAAATTATTTGTTTATTTTTATTATTTTTTTGCAAAAAAGGTTTTTTATTCTTTAACGCCAAGGCTATCTACCTTTCTATAATGGCTTAAACTGAACGCAACGTTGGTAACGTGGTCGCCTACCCTTTCGAGATTGGATACGGTTTGTAAATAAATAGAGCCGAGTTGCGCTGCGCAGGAGCCTTTTTTAACTCTTTCTATATGCTTACCCTCTAGCGATTCGCAAATTTCGTCTATCTTTTCCTCTATCTCGCTAACGCTTGGAAGCATTTCAACGTTTCTTTGGTCAAACGCCGTAATCGAAACGTTAAACAGTTCGTTTACGAGCGTTAACACTTCTTTCAGTTCGGCTTTTGCCTCGTCTGAAAAATCAAGTCGTTCCTTTCTTAGTCTATAACAATATTCCATTACGTTTTCAGCGTAGTCGCCAACCCTTTCCATATCGGATACGACGTGGAAATACGAACTTATTTTATTATCGTCTTCTACGGATAAACGCTTACCCATAAGTTTAGTCATAAACGCGATTATAGAGTGATTTAGATAGTTTAGCGTATCCTCATTTTCTTTAAGTCGTTCAGAATTGTCCACGGCTGGATTAAATAGCATTTCCATAGACATATTTATATTGTCTTTTGCAAAAGACGCCATTCTAACCACTTCGCGTCTAATATTACCAACGGCTATTGGTGGAGTTTCTAACATACGATTATCTAAGAAAGCGAGTTTCTTTTGGTCTGACACGCATTGTTTTTCGTGAATAATAAAGGTGGTTAATTTAACGATAAATTTACTCAATGGGAATAAAATCACGGTAGCAACCAAGTTAAACAGCGTGTGGAATATTGCTATTTGTTGACCTACGTCCGAAGATATAGATGCAAAAGCGTTAACCACCCACGCTCTCCATACCCACAAAGGCGCGATAAATATTAAACAGCCGAAAACGTTAAACAATAAGTGAACGACTGCCGTTCGTTTTGCGTTGGTACATGTTCCCATAGACGATAATAACGATGTAACGCAAGTACCTATATTCGAACCTAACGCAAGGAATAACGCGTTGTCAAAAGATAAAACGCCTATACTTGCCAAAACTACCATTAAACTGGTGATTGTAGAAGAGCTATGTACGAGAGCAGTTAATAAGATACCTATTAAAACAAGTAGCAACGGAAAATGGTCGCGTTGAAATATTTGACTAACTATTGCGTGAGGAACTCCTTCGGACAAGAACATTAGTTTTTTAGCGTACACCGAAATAAATTCTAATCCTACGAAAATCATACCTAGACCGGCTAGAAGATTTCCTAGATTTACCCAAACGTCTTTTTTGGTAAACATAGAAATCATTATGCCCGTAAATCCTACGAACGCAGCGATTGCGCCTATATCTATCGCCCCGCCTACGCCGGACAACGATACGATATGCGCCGTTATGGTAGTACCTATGTTTGCGCCCATAATTACGCCTACTGCTTGGGTTAAGGTTAGTAGCCCTATATTAACGAAACCGACCAACATGACGGTGGTTGCCGTTGAACTTTGAATAATGCTCGTAACTACTAAACCAACGCCAACGCCTGCTAGTCTATTATTTGTTACTTTGCCTAGCAAAGATTTCATTTTGGTTCCTGCAAACTTTTCCATACCTACACCGAGAGCCTTCATGCCGTAGAGTATTTCGACTAAAACCCCAAGCAAAAAAAAAAAATTGTAGACC
>JAFZIB010000021.1 GCA_017554545.1 Clostridia bacterium | reverse complement strand
TAATACCCGTTCCGGGAAAAGGTGTTGGCGAAAACGTTAATTTTGGTGGACTACTCGGCAACGCGCCCATTATGGACGTAAGCCCCTACGGTTGCAGCAAACTAGTAAGCCGTGGCGGTAGAATTCCAGCACCAATTCATAGCAATAAAAACTAATAAAAAGGACGATTTATGGCATTAAACAAGTACACTTGGGCTACTGAAGATATATATAAAACGGACGAGGCTTGGAACGAAAGTTACGCAAAGTTAGAAAAATCGCTAGACTTTTCAGAATTCGTAGGCAAACTGGGTTCTGCCCAAAAGTTTTACGACTTTTGCAAAAAAGAGGAGAGTTTTACTAGAGAACTAGGTAAACTTTCGGTCTATGCAATGATGAAACACGACGAGAATACCAAGATAAGTCGATACGATTCTATGAACGCCAAAATAGATACGCTTTGTTCGCAATACGCGGGCGCAACGGCGTTCGTTCGCCCCGAACTAACCGCACTCAGCGAGGAGGTTTTATCGTCTTATATATCTAACCCCTTGCTTAAGGACTACGACTACCAACTTAAAACTATACTTAAAGAGAAAAAGCACGTGTTGAGTCTTCCCGAAGAAAAACTTTTGGCAGAAGGTGGAGAAGTTTTCTCGTCTTTTCACGATATATTTGGCAAAATCGATAACGCAGATTTGCCGTTAGGCGTAGTAGAGCACAAGGGTGAAAAAATTCAATTAACCCACGGTACGTATAGCGTATTGCTACAAAGTCCCGACAGAAACCTACGCAAAAAAGCGTTCAAGGAATATTATAAAGCCTATATTTCGCTAATAAACGTAATTTCTTCGACCTATTACGGAAACGTAAAGAAGAACGTTTATATTTCAAAAGCAAGAAAATACGGCTCGGTGTTAGAGAGAGCCTTATCGGGAGAAGACGTTCCCGAAATAGTTTATCAAAACCTACTAAAGTCGGTAAACAAAGCGTTACCAACCTTGCATAAATACGTTTCGGCAAAGAAAAAACTGCTTGGCGTAAACAAAATGCATATGTACGATATGTACGTGCCCGTAGTGGAGGGCGTTGACCTAAAACTCGAATACGACGACGCATACGAGTTGGTTATAGAGGGCTTAGCGCCACTCGGTAAAGACTATTGCGACCTACTTCGCAAGGCTAAAGACGAATGCTGGATAGACGTTTACGAGGGCGAAGGCAAGCGTAGTGGCGCGTATAGCGTGGCCGTTTACGACACCCACCCCTACGTTTTGCTCAACTATCAAAAAACCACGCACGACGTATTTACTATTGCGCACGAAATGGGGCATAGTCTTCACTCGTATTTTTCAAACGCTAACCAACCTTACGCTAAAGCCGATTATACTATATTCGTTGCAGAGGTTGCCAGCACGGTAAACGAAGTGCTACTAGTAAGACACCTGCTAAATAAAGCAACCGACAAAAAACTTCGCAAATATTTGCTTTCGTATATGCTAGAAATGATAAGAACGACGTTATTTAGACAAACTCAGTTCTCTGAGTTCGAAACGATAGCGCACGGACTAGTTGAAAAAGGCGAGCCGTTAAACAAGGACAATTTAAGCGAAGAATATCTTAAACTTAACAAAAAGTATTACGGCAGGTCGGTAATAAGCGACGAGGAAATCAAATACGAATGGTCTAGAATACCGCATTTTTACAGAGCGTTCTACGTATATAAGTATTCTACGGGTATAATAAGCGCGCTGGCTATTGCGGATAGAATATTATCCGAAGGTCAGGTTGCGGTGGACGATTACTTTAAGTTTTTATCGTCGGGCGCAAAGGATAGCCCCGTTGAATTATTAAAACTTGCAGGGGTAGATTTAACCAGTAAAAAACCCTTTGAGCAAGCTTTCAAAATGTTCAAAACAGTTTTAGACGAGTTTATTAACGCGTAAAAAAAAGGAGAAAATTATGGCAAAGAAAAAAGTTTTTGCAGAGATGCCACACAGTTTAGAGGCAGAGCAAGCCCTATTAGGATGTTTAATGCTTGACGCTAGAATTCAAGCAGAAGTAGCCTCCTTTTTAACCGAAGAAGATTTTTACGCAGAATCGCACAAGTATATCTTCTCGGCAATGGACGCTATAATAAAGGCAAATCAACCGGTAGATTTGGTAACCTTAACCGACGCACTCGAAAAATCGGGCGATTTAGAAAACGCAGGCGGTATTTCGTATTTAACCGAAATAGCAAGCGTATTGCCTTCTTCTGCGAACTACAATAGATATTTAGAAATCGTTTCGAGAGACAGTATGCTCCGCAAACTGATTCGCGGTTCAAACGAGATTATAGACGAGTGCAAACAAAGCACCGATAAAATCACCTCTCTCGCTTTTGCCGAAAAGACTGTTTTCGATATATCCAACACCGCCGATACGAGCAGTATGGTTCAGATAGGCAAGATACTTCCCGACGTTATGACCAAACTCGACGAAATGACCAAAGATAAGTCGGTTTACAAGGGAATTAAAACAGGCTTTAAGGGATTAGACATAATACTAAACGGCGTTCACAGAAGTGACCTTATGATACTAGCAGCCCGTCCTGCAGTAGGTAAAACCTCGCTCGCAATGAATATCGTAGAACAAGTTGCTATGCAAGGTTATTCTTGTGCGGTGTTCTCGCTAGAAATGAGCAAGGAACAACTAACCCAAAGAATGCTATGTTCGGTAGCAGGCGTAAGCATGGAGAACGTTTCTAAGGGTAAAATTAGCAAAAAAGAGTGGTTAAAGATAGCCAAAGCAAAAGAAATACTGTCTAAAGCCAAAATATACATAGACGATTCGGCAATAATCAAACCGTCGGAAATTTTATCAAAGTGTAGAAGGTTAAAGCGTAAATACGGGTTAGATTTAGTTATGGTTGACTATATCCAACTAATGACGCCCGACACGAAAAAGAACCTAGACAACCGTCAACAAGAAATAACCGACATTTCTCGTAACCTAAAAATTCTAGCAAAAGAAGTTGACGTCCCCGTTCTTGCACTATCTCAATTATCACGTGCGGTAGAAACGAGAAAGGGCAGACCGCAACTTAGCGACCTTCGTGAATCGGGTGCAATCGAGCAAGACGCAGATATCGTAATGTTTATTCATAGACCTGACAAGAGTGCAACCGAAAAGGAAATCGCAGAGGGAAAGGTTCAACGAAACGTAGCCGAAATTTTAATAGAAAAACACAGAAGCGGTCCTACCGGTCTAGTAAAACTCTACTTTATGGGCGAGTGCACTAAGTTTATTAACCTCAATTCCGAAACGGGTGAGCCAGAACTAGAAATGGACGGAGAAAAAGCACCGCAAAACATAAAAGACACCGAAGATTTGCCCACTAGAGCGTTTGACGAGTCTATCGTAGATAACGCCGACGAAGAGATTTTTTAAATGCAAACCGAAATATTAAAAATTGACCAAAACTCTATAGAAAAAGCAGTATCGTTGCTACTAAACTCGTCCGTCGTTGCTATTCCAACCGAAACGGTTTACGGATTAGGCGCAGTAGGCACGGACTCGGTTGCCGTCAAAAAGATTTTCGAAGTGAAAGGCAGACCTAGCGACAATCCACTTATAGCCCACGTTCATAAAAACTACGACTTAAATAAACTGGCCGAAATCAAGCACGACTACGTTTATAAACTCATAGAAAAATTTATGCCGGGGCCCTTAACCTTGGTGCTGGACAGCAAGGGTGTAGTCTGCAAGGAAGCGGTTTGCGGTGGCTCGACCATAGCGATAAGAATGCCAAAGCACGATGGTTGTCAACAACTTTTGGCAAAAATCGATATGCCGATAGTAGCGCCTAGCGCAAACGTGTCAAAGCATACCAGTCCTGTTAAAGCAATTCATGTGTTTAACGACTTAAACGGCAAAATACCACTAATACTCGACGGCGGTAAAAGTCAAGGCGGAATAGAGAGTACGGTTTTAGACGTTACCGAAAAAGTCCCAAGGATACTTCGTGCAGGTTTAATAACCAAAGAAATGATAACGAGCGTGTGTGGCGCATGTGAAATTGCAGAGCATAAAGAGGGCGATAGGGTTAAATCGCCAGGCGTAAAATATCGCCATTATAGACCTAAATGCGACGCCGTACTATTTGAAAACGACCAAACTTTAGAGGTAATAGAACACTACGAAAAAGCGCTTAAAGAGGGCAAACGCCCATATATAATGTGCCAAAGCCAGTTTGAGCAAATATTTAATGATAAAAATCTATTACTTTTGGGCGATACGCCCGAAGAAATAGCGTCTAACCTTTACGATAAACTTTTAGAAGGCGAAAAGGTTGCCGACGTAATAATAGCAGTAGCTATGCCTAACGAAAACGGAGTTTTCGCAGGGGTAATGAATAGATTAAGGAAATCTTGCGGATGAGCGTAAAAAAAATATTATTCGTATGTACGGGAAACACTTGTCGTAGCCCGATGGCAGAGATAATTCTAAAAAATAAATTAAAATTAGCCGGAATAAAAGGCGTAAGAGTGACTAGTGCAGGCACTAACGCAATAGACGGCGATAAAATAAGCAAAAATTCCTCGCTTGCTCTAAAACAAATGGGGTATAAAACAACGGGCTTTAAGTCCAAAAGGCTTACCCCTATGTTGCTGTTAAAAAGCGACCTAACCATTTGTATGTCTCAAAGTCATAAGGCGGGTATATCGTCCTTTCCGGGTGTGTATTCGGTAGGCGAAATTTTAGGAAAAGACGTCTTAGACCCCTACGGAGGCTCGCTTTCCGACTACGTAGATACTTCTAGACAAATAGAGGATTTGTGCAATTATTTATTAAAAAAACTAATTGATGGAGATATATTATGAAAATTGCAATAGGATGCGACCACGGTGGAATTAACTTAAAACCCGTTTTAATCGATTATCTAACTTCAAAAGGTTACGAATTTAAGGATTTCGGCACTTTTTCAAACCAATCCGTAGATTATAACGACTATGCAGAGGCAGTATGTGAATCAATCCAAAAGGGCGAGGCTGACCTTGGAATTTTGATTTGTGGAACGGGTATCGGCATGAGTATTGTCGCAAACAAGCATAAGGGAATTCGTTGCGCGCATTGTCACGACGTGTTTAGTGCAAAAATGACCAAACTACACAACAACGCCAACGTTTTAGCAATGGGCGAAAGGGTTATAGGCCCAGGCTTGATGATTGAAATCGTAGAAGCCTTTTTAACCACGCCTTTTAGCAACGACGAAAGGCACGTGTGCAGAGTAAATAAAATTTTAGATTTAGAAGACAAAGTCTTCTAAAAATAGGGGAAATGATGAGTGTTAGAAAAGCGGTTATACCCGCGGCAGGATTAGGAACAAGGTTTTTACCTATAACTAAAGTAGTACCCAAGCCAATGCTTGCGGTACTAGACAAGCCGACTATTCAATACATAGCCGAAGAACTATTATCCGTTGGTATCGACGACGTTACCATAGTGGTTAGCCCTGGTTCTGAAATAATAAAAGACCACTTTGGCGAGTCTAATGAACTTGAAAAAAGACTTTTAGCCGATGGAAAATTAGAATTATATTCAATCCTTAAAGACACAATGAAATTTAAGGTAAATTATTGCGTGCAAAAGGTAGCCAACGGACTAGCCGGCGCAATACTTTGCGCAGAACCCTTTTTAAACGGAGAGCCTTTCGCTTTGCTGTTAGGCGACGAGTTGCTTTGGGCAAATGAAGGTCAAACCCCTTGCATCAAGCGTTTAGTGGACGTTTATAACAAAACGGGCAAAAGCGTAATTGCCGCTATGGAAGTTTTTGGCGACGACGTTAGTAAATACGGAAATATCGGCGTAAGAGAAGAAACCGACGGCGTAATAACGGTAGATAGAATAGTAGAAAAACCCTCCCTTAACGATGCGTTATCAAATTATGCAATCATAGGCAGATACGTTTTAAGCGGAGAAGTTATAGATATGCTTAAAAAGTTAACTCCTAGAAATAACGAGATTTATTTAACCGACGTTTTAGACCAATTAGCAGAGAGGGGCGACCTACTCGCAAGTGGTTTTGAAGGGGATAGATACGACGTTGGCGACAAGTTTGGGTTTATAAAAGCCAACGTAGAATTTGCCTTAAAGAGTAAAGAAATAGGCGATTTAACTGCCGAATATATAAAAGAACTAGCAAAAAAACTATAAAGACGACTTAGATATGTATTACAAAGTATGTAAAAGATGCGGTTACAGTTTTGCCGATTTTAAGACGACGGGACTATTAGGTTGCCCCGACTGTTATAAATCTTTTCAAGCAGAATTAATGCCAACCATAAAAAAGATTCATTCCTCGACCTTACATACGGGCAAAAGCCCCGCGTACGAGGGGATGGATAAAGAACTGCTAACCGAGTATAAAAGGCTAATAGCAGAAAGGCAGGAGTGCGCCTTGTCCGGGCGATTTTCCGATATGGCTGAACTCTCGATAAGGATTGACTCTTTAGCCGAAGAACTTAAAAAAAGGGGGTTAATATAGATGATTTTTACCCCTGAACTGTTGGAAGGAACGGTTATAACCACGAGAGTGCGCCTTGCGAGAAACCTAAACGGCTTGCCCTTTAGAATAACCGACTCTGCGCTCGCAAAAGGAGTGGTAAAAAACGTAAACAGAGCGCTAGT
>JAFZIB010000020.1 GCA_017554545.1 Clostridia bacterium | reverse complement strand
TACTTGTTTGGCAGGGGTGGCAGGATTTGAACCTACGAATGACGGAATCAAAATCCGTTGCCTTACCGCTTGGCGACACCCCTATGTCTTTCATTGTTTATTTTTTATGGGGCGGGTGATGGGAATCGAACCCACGACCTCAAGGACCACAATCTTGCGCTCTAACCAACTGAGCTACATCCGCCATTGGTGCGCCTGAAGGGATTCGAACCCCTGACCCTCGGCTTAGAAGGCCGATGCTCTATCCAACTGAGCTACAGGTGCATAATAGATATGTAGGTTTATCGAACCTTCTTTAATGGAGCGGGTGATGGGAATCGGACCCACGCTGCCAGCTTGGAAGGCTGGAATTCTACCATTGAATTACACCCGCAAAAATCTCTTGCTCTGCCAACGCCTATTAATTTTATCAAAATGCAGATTTAATGTCAACTGTTTATAGTTAAAATTTTAAAAATTTAATTTTGCTTGTAAAAAATTATCGTTTAGGCTTGCCGGAGAACAACTTTTTTATAAAATCTTTGACATAAGTGGGGTATATAATGTATAATATTTTAAAGTTAAACACTTTTAAACCTAGGAAGGTGCTTATGTATAAAGAAATTTTAGAGAGCTGGTTAAACAGCGACCTACTGTCCGAAACCGAAAAAGCCGAGCTTAATTCAATACGCGACGACGAAAAGGAAGTTGAATATCGCTTTGGTAAAAATTTAGAATTCGGTACGGCAGGCATGCGTGGGATTATCGGTATGGGTACTAATATGCTCAATATTTATACCGTTCGCCAAGCAACACAAGGGCTTAGTATGTATATCAAAACTCTTGGACGAAGCGCGTTAAAGCGTGGCGTAGTAATTTCTTACGACACTAGAAGAATGTCTAAAGAATTTGCCTACAACGCCGCCGTGGTTTTGGCGTCTAACGGAATAAAGGCTTATTTATTCGACACCGAACGTCCCGTTCCTATGCTGTCGTTTGCAGTCAGAGAATTAAAGACGGTTGCCGGAATTATGATTACGGCAAGCCATAACCCTAAAGAATACAACGGCTACAAGGTTTACGGCCCTGACGGCGCGCAAATGTCGCCCGAGGCAACCAAGGTAGTGGTTAGTTATATAGAGAGTTTAAAAACTCCCCTTTCTAAAGATATTTTGTTTGATACTTCTAGCGAAAGGGACATTGAGTTAGTAGGTAAAAAACTAGACAAAAAATATTATAAGAGCATCAAAAAACTCTGCTTATCACCTAAGGAAATTAAAAAGGCGGGCAAAAGTCTAAAGATAGTTTACACACCCGTTCACGGTAGTGGATATGTGCCCGTTACCACCATTTTATCTAAACTTGGACTTTCCGTAGAAGTCGTTCCCGAACAAGTGGTTGCAGACCCCGAGTTTTCTACCGTAGAAGTTCCCAACCCCGAATATAAAGAAACGCTTAGCCTAGGTATAAAAATGGCAGACTTTAAGGGCGCGGACGTAGTATTCGGCACAGACCCCGACTGCGACAGACTTGGCGTTGCAATCAGAGACGATAAGGGCGAATTTATTGCGTTATCGGGCAACCAAGTGGGCGCGTTATTGCTCGATTACATATTGATGCGCTTAAAAAACACCGGAAAACTAACCAACAAAAACTTCGTGGTTAAAAGTTTCGTTTCTACTAGCCTAGCAGGGTTAATTGCAAAAGATTACGGCGTAGAACTAATAGAAGTTCCCGTAGGATTTAAGTTTATAGGCGAAAAGATTAAACAGTTAGACGATACCGGCAAACGCAAATTCACCTTTGGTTTCGAGGAGAGTTGCGGATATCTACGCGGAACGCATTGTAGAGATAAAGACGCTGTAGTTGCAAGTATGATGGTTGCAGAAATGGTTTGTTACTACACCTACCACGGAGTAAACGTTTACTATAAACTACAAGATATATACGCTAAATACGGCTACGTTTTCGATACGAGCGTCAGCACCAAATACGAAGGGCTTAACGCTATGAAAGATATGGAAAAAGTAGTTGAAAAGATGAAAAACGCCACGGTAAAAGAAGTAG
>JAFZIB010000019.1 GCA_017554545.1 Clostridia bacterium | reverse complement strand
TAATACGGGTGCTATGGCAAGGGGATATAGGACTACTCCGTATCCCTCGATTGAGATATTAAAAATGATATATTTAGGTGGTGGAAAGATAATGATAAACAGCGACTGCCACAAAAAAGAGTTTCTCGATTTTGGTTTTGACGTGGCGGTTGACCTGGCAAAAAAGGTAGGATTTGACCAAACTTATATATTCACAAAAGACGGTTTTGTAGCACAAAAGATATAAAATTTATATAAATATATAAAAAAACGGTTAAAACGTTTGACAAAACTACGCTTGCCGTTATAGAATACAAAAAAACAAAAATGCGTTGAAGATACTATTTTTAGGTTAAAACGCTTT
Organism: Clostridia bacterium; assembly: GCA_017554545.1. Taxonomy (GTDB): domain Bacteria; phylum Bacillota; class Clostridia; order Christensenellales; family Borkfalkiaceae; genus UBA1259. The sequence goes on along the minus strand of JAFZIB010000019.1, from coordinate 2,786 downwards.
TCAGAGAGCCGTCGGCAGGTGAAAGACGGTAGGCGCAATCTAAAAAGTCTCCTATCCGAGCAGAATCTCCGAAAGTAGTAAGAGATTACGGGTGAGCCCGTTACAGGTCAAGGGCATGATAGTGCTCAAAAAGTGGTTTCGCTTAGAAACAATACGGGTGGTACCGTGGCTAAATAGTAGTCATCCCGCAGAGAAGTTTTTTCTCTGCGGTTTTTAATTACTTTGGTAAAAATTTAGAGGTGTTTTATGAGAAAAATAGACGTTATCGACGTTACGATTAAGGTTTGTGCTAACGAACTTAAAAAGGAACTATCTTTTAGAGAAAAAATTTCAATAGCAAAAAGTCTAGAAAAGATGGGCGTTAACGCCGTTGAATTGCCTTCTGCAAAAGACGATAAAGAGGAGGCAATCGTTTGTCGCACTATAGCCGAAGGCGTAGAGAAAACCTCCGTCGTTTTAGACGCCGATTGCGATAGTGCCAACGTCGTATTAGGTAGCGTTAAATGCGCGTCTAACAAAAGGATGCAAGTGATTTATCCGGTATCTACCGTTCAAATGGAATACTTTTATCACGCAAAAGCGCCTAAAATGTTAGAGAAAATAGCTTGTTCAATAAAGGAGGCAACTAAACTTTGTTGCGAAGTTGAATTGGTTGCGCTCGACGCGACACGAGCAGAAAAAGGATTCGTTTTAGAGTGTGCGAAAACCGCTTTAAATAACGGCGCTAGCGTTATAACTCTCTGCGACGACGCGGGCGTTTATTTCCCCGACCAGTTTGCAAGTTTAGTTAAAGAAGTTAAAGACGGTTGTGATATAAAAGTTTACGTTCAACCCTCCGATAAATTAAAAATGAGCGCTTCGACTGCCGTAGAAGTAATCAAGGCTGGCGCAGACGGTATAAAGACGGCGGTTGGGCTAGACGGATATTTGTCGCCCGAAATTCTAGCCGACATTATGCGCGTCAAGGGTGACGAGTTGGGCGTTGACACCACTTTAGATTTTACTTGTATTCATAAACTAGCCGAAGACGTGGTAAGCGTTTTAGGTGGTTTCGGCTCAAATTCAGAAAAGACTATATTAATAGATAAGGTTAGTCTAAACGCAGACTGTTCGTTAAAGGATATCGAAAATCAAATAGTTGCTTTGGGCTACGAACTCTCGGTAGAAGACGTATGCAAAGTGTACGAAGAATTCGAAAGAGTAGTGACTAAAAAAGGCGCTATCGGAGAAAGAGAACTAGAGGCAATCGTTGCAAGTACGGCAATGCAAGTACCCTCAACTTATCATTTAGAAAAATACGTGGTAAACAGCGGTAACGTTATAACTGCAACGGCAAACGTAACGCTAGTTAAAGACGGCGAAGAACTCTCGGGCGTAAGCGTTGGCGACGGCCCAATCGACGCTGCCTTCCACGCAATCGAGCAAATTATAGGACATCATTACGAACTCGACGATTTTAACGTTCAAGCAGTAACTAAGGGTAGAGAGGCGGTAGGCTCGGCGGTAATTAGACTAAGAGCAGACGGCAAACTTTATTCCGGCAACGGCGTATCTACCGACGTGGTAGGCGCTTGCATAAGAGCGTACGTTAACGCGCTAAATAAAATCGTTTACGGCAAAAATTAAAGGGGATTAGTATGAAGTACGTATTTTCTACTAAAAACGTTGATTGTTCAACCTTTTTCGAACTTTGCAACGTTACGAAAGAATACGGGTTTTCAGGCTTTGAAATATTCGACGCCTTTAAGGAGAAGTCCTCTCACGCAGACAGTATATTTTCCTCGTCTGCAAGAGCGGGTTCTAAAAGAAAACTCATAAATCGCAAAATAAAAGTGTCAGCGCTGACTTATCCCACACCCGTAGGCAATAAAACCAACGCAGAAGACCTAGTTAAATACGTTGACTACGCTTTGCGTTCGGATTGTGAAAACGTAATCGTAACCTTGTCTTGCGACGCCGACTTAACCGCAATAAAAAACGCGTTAAAACCGGCGATTAAAAGCGCCGAGGACTTAGGCGTTAAAATCTTAATAGAAACTAGTGGCAAATATGCAAATACCCAAGCCGTATTAGACGTTATAAGCGAATTCGAAACGGCGTCGCTCGGCGTATCTTGGGATATTAGACAAACGTATTTTAACGCAAAAGAGAGCGCGGACAAAACTATTCAGACTTTGGGCGCGTATATCAACTACGTTAGATTAGGCGACAAGTTTGACGGAAAGAACGTTTTAATAGGCGACGGCACGTTGCCCGTTCAAGATTTCGTAAACGCGCTAAAGTCGTTAAACTACGAGGGCTACGTTTGTGCCGAATGGAACGAGACCTACTCGTCGTTCGACACCGTTTTAACCCACTTTATAAACTATATGGGCAACGCAGAAAAACAAACGAACACTCCCGAGCCCGTATATTATAACCGTTATAAAACGGGTACTTTCCCTTGGGAAAAATACAAGGTTATCGACCTAACTTTCTCTGAAGTATTAGACGAGATGGTAGCGCGTTATCCAGACCAATACGCGTTTAAATATACCACCTTGGACTATACGAGAACTTATAAAGAATTCCGTGACGACGTAGATAAGGTCGCAAGCGCTCTCGTTTCGTTAGGCGTTAAACCGGGGCATCACGTCGCTATATGGGCAACCAACGTCCCCGAATGGTTTTTGACCTTCTGGGCGACGGTAAAAATTGGTGCCGTTTTAGTCACCGTAAACACGGCTTATAAAATTCACGAGGCAGAATATCTACTTCGTCAGTCGGATACTCACACCTTGGTAATG
>JAFZIB010000018.1 GCA_017554545.1 Clostridia bacterium | reverse complement strand
GAGTAGATGCAATAGGCGTTTCTAGTGCAGGCGTATTCGTTAATAATAAGATTATGGTTGCGTCCTTATTTATCAAAGTTCCCAAAGAGGACTTTAAGGACCACGTTCAAAATATGTATCTTGATATTGCTAAAGAATTCGACGCTCCTATCGAGGTTGCTAATGACGGTGACGTTACCGCACTTGCAGGCGCTATCGATTTAGAAGACAACTGCGTTTTAGGTATCGCAATGGGTACTTCCGAGGCAGGTGGCTACATTAACGAGCAGGGCTTGCTCAACGGTTGGTTGTCCGAAGCTGCGTTCGTTCCCGTAGATTTTAACGAAAACGCTATGGTTGACGAGTGGAGTGGAGATATAGGTTGCGGTGTTAAATATTTCTCTCAAGACGGCGTAATAAAACTTGCCGAGAACGCTGGCTTTAAGTTCGACGAAGGATTATCTCCTGCAGAAAAACTAAAGGTAATTCAAAAACTTATGGAAGAAGGCGACGCAATGGCTAAACAAATTTATACCGATATAGGTGTTTATATGGGCTACGCGCTTCCTTATTATAGTGAATTCTATAAAATTAAGCACTTATTATTACTTGGTCGTGTTACTTCTGGTGAGGGCGGTGCTATTATCGTAGAAACTGCAAAGAAGGTATTAAAAGAGGAATTCCCCGAATACGCAAATATAGATATTTCAATGCCCGACGAATCGAATAAGAGAGTAGGTCAAAGTATTGCCGCTGCTTCTCTTGCTCAGTCTAGAAAATAAAATTCAATATTGACAAAATTTTTGCGTGGTGCTACAATTAAATCAAGGAGATAAATCGTTATGTTGCATACAGAAACCCTAATGTGGAAAGAAATTAACGAAACGCCCGAGATTTTTAGCAAAATTCGTTCGGCAAACTCCGACGTAATGAAAAAACTGGTGTCTGCCATAAAAAATGGTAAAGCGTCAAACTTCGTTGCGGCGGCAAGAGGTACGAGTGACCACGCAATTATATTTTTTAAATACGTTTTAGAAGTTAACACAAACTATACCGTGGGATTATCGGCGCCTAGCGTTGTTACTCTTTATCACGGTAAGGTTAATTATTCTAACAGTATCGTAATCGGTTGTAGTCAAAGCGGTCAAGACGAAGACGTTTTAGAAATAATTAAAAAGGGCAACGAACAAGGCGCTATTACTATCGCCGTTACTAACGACGAAAATAGTCCTATGGCAAAAGAGGCGAAATTCCATCTTTTCTGTTCTGCCGGCGAAAAGCAGGCCGTTTCTGCAACTAAAACGTTTAACGCTCAATTATATTTGTTATTATGGCTTGCTAGTGAACTTGCTGAAAACAAGAACAATCTCTTATTGCTTAAGCATTTAGACCAAGAAATTACTAGGGTTATGCCTCAAATCGACCAATTAACCACCGAGTACGCTCAAAAATTTAAGGATATGCAGAGTGGTTTTGTTTTGTCGAGAGGTTTAACTTACGCTATTGCTTTAGAGGCAAGTTTAAAACTTCAAGAAACCTGCTATATAATGATGAAAGGTTATGCGGGAAGTGATTTCTTGCACGGCCCGATGGCAATGGTTAACGAGCAAACGCCTATAATTATATACTGCGCTCAAAACAACGGCAACGAAGAACTAAGAAATCTCGTTAGGACAGACCAGATTAAAATAATTAAAAAGATGCTAAGCCTTAACGCGCCCGTGCTACTCGTTACCAACGACGTCGTGTTAAAAGGCAAGTTTACTAGATGTAACGACGCGCTTATTTCCTTTGGCGTGCCAGAAGAAGTTTGCATGTTTGCCTTTGCAATATTCTCTCAAATGTTTGCTTGTAAAGTTTCTTGTTTAATAGGAAACAATCCAGACAAACCAAGAGGACTGCAAAACGTAACCATTACCCGATAAAAAATAAAATTACCACCCTAAAGCATTAGGGTGGTTTTATTTTTTTGATTGCTTGAATATATATATTTAAAATTGAAAGGAGAAAGATATGCAAACAAATCAAATAGATAAACTTATACTCGAGGGAAGAAAAATACTTAATATGACGGGCGTATCTTCGGTTGACGGGTTTTCTGAACAATGCGTAAAACTAACCGTGTCCGATTCAAAGGCGCAAATTTTAGGCGAAGGCTTAAAAATTACTACGTATAATAAACAGGACGGAAATTTAATAGTCGAGGGCAAGATAGACGAGATTAAATATTTAGTAAAAAAACCACCAGTATTAAAGAGGATTTTTAAGTAATGTTCGTTTCTCACGGGCAATTTTACGTTTTTATTGCATCTGTTTCAATAGGGTGCGTTTCGGGAATAATATTTAGCGTAGTGGTAGAATTTTCAAAATTGTTTAAAAACCGAATAGTCTTGCAGATAGGCTACGGGCTGTCGTTAATCCTTGCGTCAATATCGTTCGTATATTTTCAATATAAATTATCTTTTCCATCTTTAAGATTTTATATGATAGTCGGCGTGTTTTTAGGACTTATCGTTTACGCTAAAACTTTTAACTTAATGCTTGCAAAAGCGCTTAAAAAGTTATATAATATTATTAGAAAAACCAAGTTGTCTTATTTGGATAAAAAAAGAGTGAAATCGGTAGGAGTAAAAGATGAACGAAGATAAAAAAATACGTTTAATTATATCCGGTACCGTTGGGGCGGTCGTTTTAGTGTTCGTCCTTCTTTTCGTTATGGTTTTTCAAATGTTTAAGATTTCTGCAGTTAGGAGAAAAAATGCAGAGCTAGATAACGCAATAATGGAATATTACCAGTTGATTGAATCGGGTGAGCAAACCCTAGAGGCTAGAAAGTCAAAAGCGTGGATTGTAAAAAGGGCGTATGAACTCGGCTACGTTTTTGAAAACGACGAGAATTTAAAATGAGATTTGCCGTAATAGACGTCGGTTCTAACTCGGTCAGACTTATGCTGAGTGACGACGATAAAACGATATATAAAAAAATCGCCGTAACTAAACTTGCGCAAAATTTAATAAAGGAGCAAGTTTTATCTAAAGAGGCAATACTAAGAACGGCTAGCGCCGTTTCTTTTTTTGTGTCTGAGGCGAAGGAGCAAAAAGCTAAAACAATTTATATTTTTGCAACTGCCGCCGTTAGAAACGCTCGAAACGGTTGTGAATTCACTTCGTTAGTTAAACAAACGACGGGTATTGACGTTGAAGTCGTTTCTGGTGACGTCGAGGCTAAAATCGGACTTATAGGCGCATTAAACGGTGAGGACGGCGGTGTTATCGACGTTGGTGGCGCAAGTTCCGAAATTGGTGTATTTAAGGCTGAAAATATAATTTACACTCATAGTCTAAAGTGGGGAGCGGTAACGCTAACCGACCAATGCGGACAAAACAAAAAAATTGCACTATCTCATGCAAGAAGTATCGTAAACGATTACGGTCAAGTTCCAAATTCGAATTTTTATGCAGTAGGTGGCACGGCAACGAGTATTGCTTCTATGCTAATAGGTTCGAAAGTTTATCAACCCGAACTGGTTAACGGCTATGTAGTTAGCAAACAAATGATTGACCGGTTGGTAGATAAGTTGTATTCAAGCACTATAGAAGAACGCAAAAGGATAAACGGACTAATGCCTGAGAGGGCGGAAATAATTGCTGGTGGCGTGGCTATAATTTGGGCAATTATGGAAAAACTAAATTTAGATAGTTTTAAGGTTAGTGAAAGGGATAACCTTGAAGGATACTTATCGTTAAAACGAGGAAAATTATGAGTAGAAGACTTAATTTTATAAATAACGCAATAACTCTTACTCTAACGTTCGTGGCGTTGGTTTTGGCAACCTTATTCGTAAATAGCCGTGTTGCTTATTACGGTTTCGCTAAGATGATATGTATGTTTATAGTCGGCGCTATAGTGGGTGGATTTATAAGTGTTTTCTTGCACGAATTAGGGCATTTAATCGGTGCAAAATCTAGCGGATTTGCCGTGCTCAGTTTTAGAGTGTGGTTTTTACAATGGAGAAAAAACAAGACTAAAAAATCAAATAAATTCGTGTTCGAATTCGTTCTTCCTTCGTCTTCTGCCGGTCATACCGAAATCGTTCCAATCGGTAAAGAAAATCTAGCGAAAAGATATATTAAAGCGACCTCGCTCGGTATATGGTTTTCGTTAATAACCATAGCGCTTGGCGTCGTGCCTATATTCTTAAAATTTTTACCTGCTTGGGCGCTTTGCATGTGGATTGCTCTTATTCCCGTTGGCGTTTATTCGTTGCTTGACAACGGCTTGCCAATGCTTAACGAGGGTGTAAAAAACGACGGCGCACTAGTTGTAGGATTAAAGAAGATGGACGACTCGTCGAAAGTGCTGGTTAATTTGCTTGCAATCCAGTCGGAGTTGTTTTCTGGTAAAACGCCTTGTGAAATCGACGCCGATTTGTATTTCGACCTGCCACAACTTCCCGAAGACGACGTAAATTATCTTTTAATATTAAACGCAAGATATAATTACTATTTGGATAAGGAAGATTACGCGCTAAAAGAACATATTTGCGTAGTCAAGGCAGACGCGCTGTATAATGCGTGCACCTTTGATTTTAACGCTGAGCGCGCCGACGATTTAACTTACGAACTTGATAGATATTTAAACAACGTTAACACGGCAACGAATATTCGTGTTAAAATGGCGTATTTACTCAACGTGTCCAAAGAAACGGAGGCGATTGATATCTTTTACAAAAAAGGGATTAAAGAGGCTAATAAATGTCAAATTTCCGGTCTTGGGAAATTCGAATTAAAATTAATAGAACGGCTTTACGCTAAAAGGTAAAAAAAGAGTGGTGCTAATACCACTCTTTTTAATTTGATAAAAACAGGTTTGAATAACAATTAGGGCATATGTTTTTAGTTTTATTTCCGCATTCACAACAAAAAGTTGCCCCGCAATTATTGCAAATTAATCGTTCCTTTTTAGATAAATCGCCCTTGCAAATTTTACAATTTTCCATAGTGAATTTAATATAAAAACGTCCCCCAAAAACATTGTTTGTTGTTTTTGGATTTTTTATTCGTAAAATGGCGAAATTTTAGGTATTAAATCTATATAATAGATTTATATCTTAAAAAAAGTCTTTACAAAAAAAGTAAAATATGGTAAAATATAACTATCATAAAAACCATAAAAAGCAGGTGTGTGATGGAAGAAAAAAATTTAACTAACGCAAATTACGGAGAAGGTCAAATTCAGGTCTTAGAAGGTCTTGACCCCGTTAGAAAAAGACCGGGCATGTATATTGGCACGACCGACGTAAAAGGCTTGCACCATTTAGTTCAAGAAATCGTTGACAACTCTATCGACGAGGCTCTTTCAGGCTTTTGCGATACTATCACCGTGCAAATAAACGCGGACGGTTCTTGTACCGTAAAAGATAACGGTCGAGGCATACCTACTGCTATTCACCATACCGAAGGAATTTCTGCGTTTGAAGTAGTTTTAACTAAACTTCACGCCGGCGGTAAATTCGGCGGTGGCGGATATAAAATTTCAGGTGGTCTTCACGGCGTAGGTTTATCCGTAGTTAACGCTCTATCCGAGTGGCTCGAGGTGGAGGTTTATCAAGACGGTAAAAAGTTTAAGCAAATCTACAACAGAGGTATTCCTCAAGCGCCCTTAGCCGTCGTTGGCGAATGCGACTTTACGGGTACTTGGGTAACCTTTATGCCAGATATAGAAATTTTCGACACCACCGAGTTTAATTACGACACGATTAAAACTCGTCTCCGCGAACTTGCATATCTTAACAAAGGTCTAAGAATTAAACTGGTCGATTTAAGAGAGGATAAACAGCACTCCGACGAATTCTATTACGAGGGTGGTATCGCGCATTTCGTTGAGGATTTATCTAAAACCAAAACGCCTTTGTTTGAAAAACCTTTCTATTTCGACGTTTTTTACGGTGATACCGAAGTGGAAATTGCCCTTCAATATACCGAAACTTATAATGACGTGGTTTACGCCTTTGCGAACAATATAAACACCGAAGAAGGTGGTACTCACCTGGAAGGATTTAAGGCGTCACTTACTAGATTAATAAACGATTGCGGTAAAAAATTAAACGTTTTTAAGGGAGACGAGAAGGTTTCTTCCGACGACGTTAGAGAGGGGTTGGTAGCCGTAGTATCAGTTAAACTAACCGAACCTCAATTTGAAGGTCAAACGAAAACTAAACTTGGTAACTCCGAAATGAGAAACTTCGTTACCAAGGCTATGAACGAATATTTTGGCGCGTTCTTAGAGGAAAATCCTGCAAAAGCAAAGGAAATTTTGCTAAAATGCTTAACTGCTCAAAGAGCGAGGGAGGCCGCAAGACTTGCAAGGGAAAACACTAGAAGAAAAGGCGCGCTAGAATCAACTACCTTGCCCGGTAAACTTTGGGACTGTTCGAACAAAAACCCCGAACTGTGCGAAATCTTTATAGTAGAGGGCGACTCTGCAGGTGGTAGCGCAAAGTCTGGTAGGGATAGAAGATTCCAAGCAATTCTTCCTTTAAGAGGTAAAATCTTAAACGTAGAAAAGGCAAGACTTAACAGAATACTTGAAAACGCTGAAATAAAAGCAATGATAACTGCTTTCGGCGGTGGTATTCAAGACGACTTTGACGAAAGTAAACTTCGTTACGATAGAATTATTTGTATGACCGACGCGGACGTTGACGGTAGCCACATTAGAATTTTATTGTTAACCTTTTTCTTTAGATTTATGAAACCGTTAATAGAAAAAGGTCACGTTTACATTGCGCAACCCCCGCTATATAAGGCAACTAAGAACAAAGTTGACAAATATTTGTATTCGGATAAGGAATTGCAAGAATATATCGAGCAAGTGGGCAAATGCGAAATTCAACGTTATAAAGGTCTAGGCGAAATGGACCCCGAGCAACTTTGGGAAACCACTATGAATCCCGAAACGAGAACTATGCTTCGCGTTTCTATGGAAGACGCTGTTGAGGCTAACGAAACTTTCTCTGCGTTAATGGGCGACAATCCCGAGCTTCGTAGAGAGTTTATCGAAAACAACGCCAAACTCGTAACAGATTTAGATATTTAGTGAGGAGTAAGTTATGTCAAAGAAAGAAATAAAAGCGGAACTTACCGCCGAGTTTAAATCAACGCTCGAAAAGACTAAACTTATAAACGTAGAAGTAAATAACGAAGTTAAAAAATCGTTTATAGCCTATGCTATGGCAGTTAACGTGTCCAGAGCAATCCCCGACGTTAGAGACGGCTTAAAACCCGTTCATAGACGTATTCTATACGCAATGCACGATATGGGCTTAACGAGTGATAAACCCTTTAAGAAATGCGCTAAAATCGTCGGTGAAGTTTTAGGTAAATATCACCCTCACGGCGACGCGTCCGTTTACGACGCTTTGGTTAGATTAGCGCAAGATTTCTCTATTAATTTTCCTTTAATCGACGGTCACGGAAACTTCGGTTCGGTTGACGGCGACCCTGCCGCTGCGTATAGATATACCGAGGCTCGCCTTTCTAAACTAGCAAATGAAATTTTAAGAGAAATTGATAAAGATACGGTAGATTTCTATCCGAACTTCGACGATACCGAAATGCAACCTGCCGTTTTGCCGTCTAGAATTCCTAACATCTTGGTTAACGGTTCAGACGGTATTGCCGTTGGTATGGCTACAAATATTCCGCCTCACAACCTTGCAGAGTGTCTAAACGCTTGCGTTGCAATTTTAGATAATCCCGATATCACAATCGACGATTTAATGGAATATATACCTGCGCCCGATTATCCAACAGGTGGCGTTTTAATGGGCAGAGCCGGTATTAAACAAGCGTACAAAACTGGTAAAGGCGGTTTTGTTCTCCGCGCTAAGTGTGAAATTGAAGAATTTAACAACGGCACTCGTGAACGTATCGTTGTTACCGAACTCCCTTACCAAGTTAACAAGGCTGCGTTGGTTGAGCATATTGCCGATTTAGTTAAGGAAAAGAGAATAGAGGGCATTAGCGATATTAACGACGAATCTGATAGACACGGTATGCGTCTAGTTATCGACGTTAAAAAGGACGCAAACTCTCAAGTCGTGCTAAACACCCTTTATAAGCACACTAATTTGCAAGTTAAAGACGGCATAACCCTACTAGCGTTAGTTG
>JAFZIB010000017.1 GCA_017554545.1 Clostridia bacterium | reverse complement strand
TTTAACAGGGCTTTTTTGATTTTAATTAATCTAAAAACTTTTTGCCGGCATCATAAATCGCCATAATGAGTTTATGAGTTTTAAGAGCCTCTCTACCGCTAATTTCAAGAGGAGCGTTACCTAAACAAGCCTCGTAGAATTGTTCAATTTGTCTGATGTGTTGGAAACCCCAGTAGTCTTTACCACCGTCGATAACCTCCGCATCAACGTTGCCGTGAACTTCTTCTTTAGTGCCGTCGTTATAAACGATTTCAGCGTCGTCGTAGTTAAAGGTAACCTTGCCATTTTCGCAAAGAAGTTTAATTTCGATAGGTTCGTCGCAACCGTAGTTATTCATACAGTAAAAGCCGTATTTAACGCCGTTTTTATAGGTAATTAATCCCTCTGCGCTATCCTCTACCTTTACGATACTGTGCCCGCGGTTAGCCATTGAGCAACTAACGGTTTCAACTTCCGATTGAATAAGCCAATGAACTAGGTCGATAGAGTGAATTGCTTGGTCGATAACTACACCGCCACCTTCCTTATCCCAAGTGCCTTTCCAGTCGCTTTGTTTATAATAATCGTCTGGACGAGCCCAAGTTAGAGTAGAACGAGCCGAGATGATTTTTCCAAGTTTTCCGCAAGTTAACGCCTTTTTAACGAGTTGAGCCGAAGCGTTGTATCTACATTGCATAATAACGCCGAATAAAACGCCCTTCTTCTCTGCATATTCTACTGCGTCGGCAGCGCTTTGATAGTCTATTGACATAGGCTTTTCGGTAATAACCTTAACGCCACGCTCAAAAGCGTACGTAGCAACGGGCATATGCAAATAGTGAGGCAAGCAAATGTGAATAGCGTCTTACTTTTCGGTATCTATCATTTGCTTGTAGTCGTAATAGGCTTTTACACCGTATTTTTTTGCAGCGTTATCCGCTCTGTCCTTTTTTATATCGCAACAACATACTAGTTGCGCTTGTGGAAGTTTATCGATAGCGTCTAAGTGCATTACCGAAATTCTTCCACAACCGATTAAACCAACTTTTAACATTTTAAATCTACCCAAGTATTTTCGTTTTCTAGTGCAACGATAAGAGCCTCTCTTATCTTCATAACTTCCATAGTTTCGTCAAAACTGAAAGGAAGAGCCTCGCCGTTAAAGAATCTTAAAATTCCCTCTAATAAGTTCGGGAAGAAACCGTCGCCGATTTCATATTCTTTAACTTGCTTTCCGTCGTCGATTTTAGCGCCGAAACCAAATTTGGGATTGTAGTTTAGATAAGCGGTTCTGCCGTCTTTATAAGCGATTTCAAATACGTTAGTGCCTTCAGCGTTAACGTTCATCTTAATCTTAGTTGCGCCAGCACCCATGGTCTTAACGCACATTTCGATTTGGTGAATAATGTACTCGGGGCAGTTTCTACCACCACCGGTAATAAAGGCAGACTTAACGTTTTTGTAGCCCTTTAACTCGTCGGCGTAACGGAGTGCCGAAGTCGTAAAGAATTCAACGCCGTATTTAACCGATAAATCGTATATTTTTTGAGCAGTTTCACTATCGGGAGCAAAGGTTTTATCGATATACATTCTTTTTCCGTCGCAGTTTTTGAAAGCCTCTTCAGCATACTCTAAATGCTTTTCGGGGTTTGACGGAGAAAGGAGCATAATATAGTCGCTCTTTTTGCAAAGTTCTGCAATAGAAGAACATTTTTCACAATTATACTTTGCGCACCATTCGTCGGTGGTAACGCCGTCTCTTTCGCCTACTTCTACTTCTGCCCACGCGTACGCTACTTGGAATTCTTCGCCTACGTTAGCACTTCTTTCTTTTATCCAAGCAGGATAGTTGTTTGCGTGCCATTCGCTAATATAATAGTCTATAAAGCCGATTTTTTTCATGATTAGAAACTAATCTCCTCTTTCTTATCTGCAGATTGATAGAGAGCGTCTAATAATTTAGCGCTTTCTAATACGTAGTCGATATGGCTCTTATCTTTAACGCCGGTAGTAATAGCCTCAATGAAAGCCTTGTCTTCGCAGAAATACATATCGGGAATTTCGTGCTCGGTGGTATAGGTTTCTAAGGTTGCAGCGTCGGAGAATTTGAATTGACCACGGTAAGAAAGTCTTGCACCACCCTTGTCACCGCAGATATCTACGTACATTTCGTCTTCGTTAACGTTTTGTGCCCAAGCGCCGTTGAAAGAAATGTTTGCTTTATCCGTTCTAACGTAACCTGAAATAAAGTCATCAACGTCGTTAGTGCCGTTTTCTACGTCAGAAGTATCTTCAGACCACATATAGGTGTATTTGTAGTCTTTCATATTCTTTGCCATTTCGCAATATGCGTCGCAAGTAACGGTCTTAAGTTTTGCACCGCCTAAAATGTATAGAACTAAGTCTAAGAAGTGGATACCCCAGTCGATAAGAACGCCGCCGCCTGATTCGGCTTTAGTGGTGAACGCACCGCCAAGTCCGGGTATGCTTCTGAATTTTCTAAAGGTACAAACAACGTGGTAAATCTTACCGAATTTGCCTTCTCTATTGTATTGTTCTAATAGTTCGATAGAACGATTGTGTCTGTTGCATACGCCGATATTGAGCATTACGCCTGCTGCGTTTGCCGCGTCTGCCATCTCTTTAGAAAGTTTATAGTTGATGGTGATGGGCTTTTCGCAAAGAACGTGCTTGCCTGCCTTAATAGCGTCCATAGTAACGGTATAGTGAGAGTAGTTGGGAGTACATACGAATACTGCGTCAACTTCCTTATCTGCTAGCGCTACTTTATAGTCGGTGATAACGTTTTCGATTTTAGGGAAAGCGTCTTTTGCTTTTACTGCCTTTTCCTCGATAATATCACACGCGTATTTAATTCTTACATCTTCTAATTGGCTTAAAGCGGGTAAATGTGCTGCGTTTGCAATTCTACCGCAACCAATAACTGCTACTACTTTACTCATAAAATTATCCTCCTGACAAATTTATTTGTCTATGCAATTATTATACATAAAAAACTTTTTTATGTCTTTACCTTAAATTATCTTGTTATTTAGCATTTTTTATGATACAATACTTAAAAATGGTAAAGGAGTGTCACGATGGGGCAACAAGAAAGAAAATCTGTTAATATCGGCTACAACGACGTTGACGTTAAGTATCACTATATTGAAAGATTTTCCGAAGCCAAACAATGCGGTAGTGTTGGACTATATCAGGTTGGCGAAATGTACTGCGACGGTCAGAAGGTAATTCCCGAACACGTTCAACCCTGTTTTGAACTAACTTTTATCGTAGAAGGAAAAGGTTCGGTTTACGCTAACAAAAAGCAGTTCGAAGTTCAATCGGGCGACTGTTTCATATCTCTAGAAAACGAATCGCACCAAATAGTATCTTCTAAAGAGTTTCCCCTTCGCTATAAATTTATCGCTTTAGAGCCGGTTGGCGAGCAGACCAACAACTGTCATAAATACGTGGATATAATTAGCAGCTACGTTAGAGAAAGGCGCAAAATTAATCTCCCCTCGCTTAACGACAGGTTTTTAAAAATCTTCGACGAATTCCAGAACGAAACTGTTTTTTCCGGCGAAGCGATAGGGCTTGAAACCGAAGGTATTTTAATCGACGTTATTCGCGCCCTTCAGTCGTACAGCGGAAAGAAATATCCTACGAAAATTACTGAGGAAAGCGTGCTCGTTTTTAAGGTTGTAAGAACGATTGACAACAACATTTCTAAGTTGAAAAATTTATACGAATTAGAAGACATTTTGGGCTATTCGTACAACCATTTATCCGCCGTTTTTAAGAAAGTTATAGGGTACTCTATTAACGAGTATTTTATTAAAGCAAAAATGGAATTTGCAAAAAAGCAATTAATCGATACCGACGTTTCTATAACCGATTTGGCAGAGTCGCTTAACTACTCGTCAATTCACACTTTCACCAGAAGTTTTAAAAATTATTTCGGATACTCTCCCTCCGAAGTTAAAAACAAAAAATCTTAAAAGGAGCGATATATGAAGGTTTACGGATTAGAAAAACTATCTTTAGTAGATTACGACGGCAAAATTGCCGCTACCGTTTTTACCGGAAACTGCAACTTTAAGTGCGGTTTTTGTCACAACGCTCAATTAGTTAACGATTACGATAATTTACCCACTTATAGCGAAGCAGAGATTTTTGATTATCTTTCTAAGCGAAAAGGCGTTCTAGAAGGCGTTTGCGTGTCCGGTGGCGAGCCAACCCTTAACGCTAACCTTCCTTCGTTTTTAGAAAAACTAAAGGCGCTTGGATACAGCGTTAAACTCGACACTAACGGAACTAACCCCCAAATGGTTAAAAAAGTGTTTGAAGACGGGCTTGTAGATTACTTTGCTATGGATATTAAAAACGATAGAGAAAACTACGCTAAAATAATCGGTTTTGACGAGTACGACACGACGAAAATTGAAAAAACGGTTGAGTTTTTAATGACGAGTGACGCAGATTACGAGTTTAGAACTACGCTTATAGATAATTACCATAAAAAGCAAAATATAATTAATATTTGCGGCTGGATAAGTGGCGCAAAAAAATATTGTATGCAAAAATTTAAGGATACGGGCAGTTGCTTAAACTCGGCTGGCTTGACCGCCGTATCCGACCAAAAAGCAAAGGAATTTTTAGAAATCGCTAAAGAAAAAGTGCAAAAAGCAATCCTACGCGGTTACGATTTATAGAGTTTATATATTAAATTTAAATACGAAAAAACACCTTGAAAATCAAGGTGTTTTTCTTTTTATAATTATTTATTTAGTATTACGCGTTTAAACTTTCGATATAGAGCGACGCGTTGGTTGACGCTATACCGCCGTCTGCAACGGCAGTTACTACTTGACGAACGTTTTTAGTTCTGCAGTCGCCTGCCACGAATAGACCTTCGGTTTTAGTTCTGCAGGTTTCGTCTGCGATTATATAGCCGTCTTTATCTAAATCAACCAGATTTGCAAAGGCTTTGTTATCGGGAATTTGACCGATAGCAACGAAAACTGCGGGAATTTCGTGACGTTTAATTTCGCCGTCGGCGTCTTTATACTCGATTGCGGTTAGTTCGTTTTCACCTATAAAGTCGCAAACGCTAGTGTTGGGACGAACTTCGATATTTTCTTTACTTCTAAGCGCTTTAACTAACGCTTTATCGCCAAAGAATTTATCGAATAAGGTGTAAACGTAAACCTTTTTACAATAACTTGCAAGCAATAACGAATATTGGAGCGCCGTGTTGGCGTCGCCGATAACGGCAACTTCTCTGTCTTTATAAAAAGCGCCGTCGCAAATTGCGCAGTAATATACGCCTTTACCTACTAGGTCTTCCCTATCGGACTTAGTTCTTAAATGCTTATGTTTAACGCCTGCTGCGATTATAACCGCTTTAGACAAATATTCGCCGTATTCGGTTACCACCTTAAAAGTGCCGTCTTCCTGCTTGATAAGGTCAACTACTTTATCGAATTCTACTTCTGCGCCGAGGTCGATAATTTGGTTATATAGGTTATCTGCAAATTCTTCGCCACTTATCGCTTTAATCGAAGGATAGTTTTCAAGTCTTGGAGAGTTGGCAATTTGACCGCCAAGGCTTTCGCTTTCTAATACTAATACCGTTTTACTGTTTCTTAAAGCGTAGAGTGCGGAGGTCATACCTGCCGCACCTGCGCCGATTACTATAATATCGTACATTATTTATTACTCTCTATAAACTTTCTAATTTCGCTTGCGTTGTCGTAAGCAACGATTTTATCTCCGTCTGCAACTAAAAGAGTGGGGGCTTTTTTAACGCCGTATTTAACGGTTAATTCCTTGTTCTCCTCTGCGTTGATAACTTCGTATATAATACCTGCTTTATCTAACATTAACTTGCTGGTTTTGCAGTTGGGGCAACCGTTTCTAGTAAATAAAATAGGAGTGGTTATTACTAGGTCGGTATCTACCGTTTTGTTTTCGCATGCGCAATTTTTATCTTCTTTAACTACGAATTTAGAGTTAGCAATATCGTAAACTTTTCTGTTATTGAACTCTGCTCTCTTACCGTCGTTCCAGTTTTGTACGGGACGATAGTAGCCGGTAATTCTGCTGTAAACTTCAGTCTTTTTGCCACATACGGGACATTCGTAAACTTCGCCCGAAATATAGCCGTGGTCAGAACATACCGAATAGGTAGGAGACATAGTGTAGTAAGGAAGTTTGTAGTTTTCTGCAATCTTTCTAACAAGGTTTGCAGCAGCCTTCCAGTCTGGAAGTTTTTGACCTAGGAACGCGTGGAATACCGTACCAGAGGTATATAAGGTTTGAAGGTCGTCTTGGATATCGAGAGCGGTGAAAATATCTTCGGTATAACCAACGGGCAAGTGTGAGCTGTTGGTATAGAAAGGAGTATTTTCAGCGTCGGTAGCCGTAATAATGTCGGGATACAGCTGATAGAAATTGCGATGATGGGAATCAAGTCCCCCTTCCACAGAAAAGCTCATGCCAGGAAAGCTTTCAACAGAAGCCTCCTTTTCATTCCAATTTAGCC
>JAFZIB010000016.1 GCA_017554545.1 Clostridia bacterium | reverse complement strand
CGAATTTTGCCTTAGCGGTGTCAAGAACTAAACCGATTGCTTCGCCGGTTTCGTAAAGCTTAGCGGTGTCGATAGTTTTTGCGCTGTCAATATATTTTTTACCGTGTTTCATTTTTAATTACCTCCTGTGGTACGTGCGGGAACTAGTCCCTCCCACTTATTCCTTAATCTACGACTTCTACACCCATACTTCTTGCGGTGCCGGCAATCATGCTCATAGCACTTTCAAGAGAGTTTGCGTTAAGGTCGGGCATTTTTAATTTTGCAATTTTTTCTACCTGAGCCTTGGTAATCTTTGCTACTTTGGTCTTGTTAGGAACTGCACTTGCCGAAGTCAAGCCACATTCTTTTTTGATTAGAACGGGTGCCGGCGGAGTCTTTAGAATAAAAGTGAAAGAACGGTCTTGATAAATCGTCATTACAACGGGGATTATCAAACCTGCTTGGTCCTGAGTTTTTGCGTTGAATTCTTTGGTGAATCCGGGAATATTAATTCCGTGAGGACCTAACGTTGAACCTACGGGCGGACCGGGTGTTGCCTTGCCTGCGGGCAGTTGCAATTTAACGATTGCCGTAACTTTTTTAGCCATAATTGTTTCCTCCATACTGTGGTATTACCGTCGCAGCAGTGTGTGTAAATTTACTGCAACTCCCACCTATTATACAAACCGATTTTTGTCGGATAGTACCTGTTTTTTACGCTTCCGTAGAAACGTTTATCTTTTTAACTTGAACGAAATCTACTTCTACGTCGGTATTTCTGCCAAACATAGAAACGTTAACCATCGCCTTTTGAGACGCGGGGCTAAGCGATACCACTTTACCACAGAAAGATTCAAGCGGACCAGAGATAATTTGAACGTCGTCGCCTTCGGCAAAATCAACTTCAACCGCCTCTCTAATAAGCCCCATTCTTGCAACTTCCTCGTCGGTTAAAGGTAACGGCCTACCCTGAGGACCTACGAAACCGGTCACGCCACGGGTATTGGTTACTAAATACCAGATATCGTTGCTATATTTCATCTTGAGGAATACGTAGCAAGGAAACTTCTTTCTTTCAACGAGTTTCTTTTTGCCGTTTGCTTTTTCTTCCAACGTTTCTTCCATAGGAATTTGAATTTCGCAAATGTTTTCCTGCAAGTTGTTGTTTTCAATAAGTTTTTCTAGGCTGTCCTTCACCATCGCTTCGTAGCCCGAATACGTGTGAATTACGTACCATTTTACTTGTTCTTCAGACATCTAACACCTCTTATTATTTAAGTAGTTGTAGTAAACGCTCTAGAAGATAATCAAAGCCGGTGATAACGAGTAAAAATGCGATAACTACGATAAGTACCACACCGGTCTCTTTAACGATTTTACCAAAAGAAGGCCAAGATACTTTCTTTAACTCTGAGAAAATATCTTTAACCTTTGCGCCGATTTTTTTGAAGAAACCGGGCTTTTTATCTTTCTTTTTAGCGACTTTCTTTTCTTCTTTTACAGCCTTAGCGCTGTTTTTAGAAATAAAACCGTCGTTTGATAAGGATTTATTCTTCTCCATTATTCTACCCCTTGATTTTTTTAGGCAACGCCAAAATAGAAACTAAAACTATTTAGCCTCTTTATGAGTGGTGTGCTTTTTGCAGAATTTGCAATATTTCTGCATTTCTAATCTTTCGGTATCGTTCTTTTTATTTTTAAAAGTATCGTAATTTCTTTGTTTACATTCAGTACAAGCGAGAGTAATTTTGTTTCTTGCGCCTTTGCCTTTTGCAGCCATAGTAACACCTTCCGAACATGAAAAAATTAACACCCCGAATTCGAGATGCTAACTAATTTTAGCAAATAAATAAAGGCGTGTCAAGTTTTTTATAGTGTTTTTTAAACTTTTCCGCCTTAAATGTTAAATATTTGGGCTTTTTTCCCCTTTTTTTTATCAATCTATAAATCTCGCCTCGCTTTGACCGGTAAACGCGCCTGCTTTTTACACGCTCGACCTACTTTTACCCCCGTTTTTGCGCCTATTATATATAATGTTATAGGTGAACGAACCTTTCGATAGGCTGGTATAGGTCTGCCGTAGTTAGTATTACTTGAAGTTTTTCCCAAGTTAATAGCCCTAGCGGTTTACCGTTTTTATATACTACGACCTCGTTTACGCAACCTCGCTCTAAAACAGAAAGCAGTTTTTTTACCGTAACGCTACCGTCTATCGCTTGTTTTTTGACCGGCGCGCCTCTTAAAAGACATTGAGTTGACAAAACGGGATACGCTCTAAGATAACTTCCGCCCTTTTCTATTCCACACGCGCCCACCAAAACGAAAACGCCGAAGAGCAACAAGGAAAAATTTTTATCCTTAATTAAAAAGAAAGCCACGATAAGCGCCAAGCCAAGTGTTACGCCTAATATTTTACATATTATACCCGCCCGTTTTTTGCCCATATAGGTGCTAAATACGGCGTAAACTACTCTACCCCCGTCTAAAGGATAAGCGGGAATAATATTTACTAGCGCTAGCGATAGGCTTGCGTAAACTGCCGTTTCAGTATAAGGATAGCAATCGGGATATATCCACCAAAGCGCAATAAAGAACAGACTGACCGAAAGGTTGACCATAGGCCCTGCCAATGCGATTAGAATTTGGTCTTTACTTTTTAAACCGTCAACTTCACCGCTAACGATAGCGCCAAAGGGCATAAGAGTAATTTTATTAAGCGAGTAGCCGTGCGCCTCGGCAACGAAAGAATGCCCCAACTCGTGCATCAGGGCGCAAACGGTTACGGTAAAAAATAAAAACAGTTTACCCGTTAGAGCGTAATAAAAGCCCAGCGCAAAAAACAAGGGGTGAATTTTTAATTTTATAACACCTTTGCGCTCGGCTTGATTAATGCTTTTTTTGTTTCTTTTTGACTTTTTGCCCAAACTATACCGCCCAAATTATCTGGTTGTTTTCTACGGTGTAATTTTCTATAAGCGCGCCGTCAGCACCCTTAAAGCACATACTAACGTCCTCGTTTACGTAGCCTACGGGAATATTTTTATACACGGCGTCGCCCACTTGCGAATACGCGTAGTCAATACCGGAAAAAACGCTTACGAAATTCTGGCTGTGAGTGATTTCCATAAGATATTTCCCGTCGTCGCCTTTGGTGAGCGCCGTAACCTTACCGTCGCAAGAAGAATACACGCTTCCCTCACCCGTAATAGTCATTACGCCGTTAGACACGGCAAGCGAGCCGTCGCCGAACGATAAAACGGGAGTAAAGTCGGAAAATTCCCTGTCGTCAACGGTTGCCGTTTGTTCAACGCCCAAAACTCCACGCATAAAAACGTTTAGTCCGCTGTTTGGATAAACGGAGTTGGTTATAAATATGGTCGCTATAAGCACGCCTATAATCGCTATTTGCAAGGTAACGACCGAAAGTTTAATCTTGCCGTTAAATCGTTTGGGCTTTACAGCCCTTAAAGTTGTGGTACTAACCGTTTGCTCTACGGGTTGCTCGTCTAAAACTTGTTCGTTTTCTAACGCCGTTTGGTTTATTTGGGTTATTAATTGCGCCTTAACTTGCTCGGCGTCGATTTTCTTTTTCTTTGCACTCCTTTTCTTCTTTGGGGCTTGAGTCGTTATACTGCTAGTGTTAACGGGCATATCAAGCATATCGGCGTATTGCATTTTTTCGTCCATAGTCCTTCTCCTTAACCTGTTATCTAATAAAGTTTATGCTCGTCCATTTTTAATTATTACAAAAAAAATAAAAGCCACCTTAAAAAGTGGCTTTATATAATTGCTAAATCTATTTGCCTAAAAATTTATTCATAAGTTCTACGCCCGTATTTACGAATATTCCCGTGTCGGCAGCATCTTTTTCGGTATAAGCCTTAGCGCCCTTAACTTTTGTGTTGGATTTATATATAAGGTAAGGAATAGGGTCGCTAACGTGCGTCATTTTACATAGCGGAGTCGCGTGGTCGGGGCAGATTAGCACGGCAAAATCTTCGCCCGTCCTACTTAGTCCGTCGATAATAGGCTTAACGACTTTTTCATCTATTTGTTCTATTGAATAAATTTTATTTTTAGCGTCGCCGTGGTGACCGCACTCGTCGGGCGCTTCCATATGCACGTAAACGAAATCGCAACCGGAAGATAACGCCTCTAAACAAGCGGTTGCCTTGCCTAAGAAGTTGGTGTCGTAATTGCCCGTTGCTCCCTCTACTTCTATAACTCGCATATTTGCAATTTTGCCTATGCCTTTAAGAAGGTCAACGGCAGAGATTATGCCTCCGTTTAAGCCGTATCTTTCCTTAAAGTCTTGCAAGGCAGGTTTAGTGCCTTCGCCCCAAAACCAAAGTGAGTTCGCAGGATTTAAGCCACGCTCGATTCTCTTTTGATTTACGGGGTGGTTAGATAAAAGTTCGTGCGACTTAATCATTAACTCTAAAAGTTTAAGTCCTGCCTCGCTAGTCGGTAAATATTCTTTTATAGGCTTGCCCGTAATATCGTGAGGGGGAGTTAAATCGCCTGCGATAACGCCTTTATCTAAAACTAAACAATGCCTGTAACTTATTCCGGCGTAAAGTTTTCGCTCGCTCGAATTTAACTTGCTAGCCAAATATTCTATAAGTTCTTTAGCCTCTGCCGTAGAAATCTCGCCGGCGCTATAATCTATCATAGTTTTATCAAGGTAGTTAGGCTCGTTAGACAAGGTAACTAGGTTAGCCCTTGCCGTTACGTCGGTATCGGATAAATCTATACCTATGCTTGCCGCCTCCAAGGGACTACGCCCCGTGTAGCACTCTAAAGGGTCGTAGCCTAAAACTGATAGGTTGGCTACGTCTGAGCCCGGTTTCATACCTTCGGGTATGGTTTTGCACAATCCCACTTCGGAAATTTGCGCCAAAGCGTCTATATTTGGTTTGTGGGCGAGTTCTAACGGCGTTTTTTCACCCAAACTTTGATTGGGATAGTCTGCCATACCGTCGCCCAAAAGAACTACGTATTTCATAATTTACTCCATAAAATCGGCTGTTTGCCTTGTTTTACTAAATATTCGTTAGTTTTTATAAAATGATTGCAACCGAAAAATCCGTTATACGCCGATAATGGACTTGGGTGCGCGCTTTCTAAAATTAAATGCTTTTTGCCGTTTATTAACGGCTTTTTACTGCGCGCGTTTGCGCCCCATAAAATAAAAACGACTCCGCTAGCGTTGTCGGAAACTTTTTTAATAACGCCGTCGGTAAACTGTTCCCAGCCCTTGCCTTTATGCGAGTTCGCTTGGTGCGCTCTTACCGTTAAAACGGTGTTAAGTAGCAAAACGCCTTGCTCCGCCCACCCGCTTAAATCTCCGCTTTCGGGCATTTGTATATTTAGTTCGGCTTGGATTTCTTTATAAATATTAACGAGCGAAGGCGGTTTTTTTATTCCGCTTGGGACGGAAAAAGACAGCCCCATTGCCTGCCCCTCTTCGTGATAAGGGTCTTGTCCTAAAATAACCGCCTTTATATCCTTAAACGCCGTGTGTTTCATGCTGTTAAAAATATTAAACATATCGGGATAAACAGTGCGGTTAGAGTATTCTTCTTTTAAAAATTCTCTTAATTTTTGATAGGAGGGCGAACTAAACTCGTCGGCTAAAATCTCGTCCCACTCGGGCGTAATCTTTGTCATATTATAATTATTTTATCATTTTGTGTTGACAAAAGCAATATAATTTTATATATTTATTAAGCGTTTACAAATTAAAAAACACATTTAAGTAAAAGGATTTTATGAACTTTTTTACAATATTTATGACGGGAATAGGTCTTTCTATGGACGCGTGCGCGCTAACCGTTGCCGACTGCACGACTTATAAAAATTGCCTAAGCAAAAAACAAGAATGGGCTATACCCGTTATGTTTGCGCTCTTTCAAGGCTTAATGCCATTAATAGGCTTTTTCGTAGGCTCGTTCTTCGCTGGGTTTTTATCTTCTATTAAAGGATATTTGGTTGCCGGCGTGTTCTACGCGCTTTGCGGTAAAATCGTTTACGATATAATTAAAGAAAGGGGCGAAAAAGAAGTTTGCCCCGTTAAATCTAAGTTTACCTTTTCGTTTTTATGCGTGCAAGCCTTGGCAACCAGTATAGACGCTCTAATTATAGGCGTAACTATGAGCCTCGGTTTAACCTTTAGCGTATGGCTTGCGGTGCTTACCATAACCGCCGTCACCTTTATTTTGGTAACGCTTGCGTTAGTAGTCGGCAAAGCGTTCGGAAAGATTTTAGGCAACTACGCAGAGTGGGTAGGCGCAATTATACTCTTTGCCCTTGCGACCTACAACCTAATTTCTTGTTTTATTTAATATTATCTAAAAATTAAACCCTAAGGCGTTTTGCCTTAGGGTTTCTTTTAAATTCTGGTTGCGATAGCCTGTAAGAACTCTTTAGAGTTGAGTTTTTTGGGAGTAACGACTTCTTTTTTAAATAGCGGAACTAAATCGCCCGTCATTTCGCCAGCCTCGATAGTGTCTATCGTGGCTTTTTCTAGTCTGTTTGCAAAGTCAACTAAATCGGGCAAGTTATCTAGTTCGCCACGCTTTTTAAGTGCGCCCGACCAAGCAAAGATGGTTGCTACGGGGTTGGTAGAAGTTTGTTCTCCCTTAATATATTTGTAATAGTGGCGAGTAACCGTGCCGTGAGCAGCCTCGTATTCGTAAATCCCGTCGGGTGAAACTAGCACGCTAGTCATCATTGCTAAACTGCCGTATGCAGTTGCAACCATATCGCTCATAACGTCGCCGTCGTAGTTTTTGCACGCCCAAACGATTCCGCCGTTCGACCTAACGATACGCGCAACGACGTCGTCGATTAGGGTGTACATATATTCTATACCGGCATTTTGGAATTTTTCTTTAAACTCGTTTTCGTAAATTTCGGCAAAAATCTTTTTAAAGTTACCGTCGTAAACCTTGCTGATTGTATCCTTGGTAGAGAACCACAAAGGAAGTTTAGCGTCTAACGCGTAGTTAAAGCAAGCGCGAGCAAAACTCTTTATAGATTTATCGGTATTATGCATTGCGCAAACTACGCCTTCACCGTTAAAGTCGTGTATGGTTTGGGTAACCTTATTGCCCCGTCTGTCGGTGAAAACGAGTTCTGCCTTGCCTTCTCCCGCGCTACCGTCAACCGCCTTGTAAATATCGCCGTACGCGTGACGGGCTATAACTATAGGTTTAGTCCAAGTGGGAATATACGGGGTTATACCGTCAACTAAAATAGGCGCGCGGAAAACCGTTCCGTCGAGTATAGCCCTAATCGTACCGTTGGGGCTTTTATACATCTTTTTAAGAGAATATTCCTCTACGCGTTGGGCGTTGGGGGTTATGGTTG
The DNA here is from genome assembly GCA_017554545.1 of Clostridia bacterium. Classification (GTDB taxonomy): domain Bacteria; phylum Bacillota; class Clostridia; order Christensenellales; family Borkfalkiaceae; genus UBA1259. The sequence goes on along the minus strand of JAFZIB010000016.1, from coordinate 4,344 downwards.
CACACTTAACTGCAACACCGTATTTAAGGGTTGCGTTGGCACTATCTACGGTAACTTTATCGTCCGTTTTATCCCTTTCGACTAACCCTAAATCGTAATACTCGGTTTTTAAGTCAACGAACGGTAAAATTAAAATATCTTTAATCCATTGCCACAATACTCTGGTCATTTCGTCCCCGTCCATTTCGACGAGGGGTGTTTTCATTAAAATCTTCATGCGTTTCTCCATTTAATTTAGCCGTAAAATCGGTTTGTCTAAAAAATATTTTAGCACACCGCTAGGTATTTTTCAAGCGTTTTGCGCCCTTAGAACCGCTAAGCCCCGTAATTATCGACGAGGAAAACTTTTTTATTACCGTTTGGCTTTTTGCCATACGCCTTTCCGCCTCTAATATTAAATCGTTTAGCATAATAGAAAACCCGCTTAGCGTGTCGGCAAAAAGATAATATGCGAGCGAGCCCGGAACGGTGTTTATCTCGTTTAAGTAAATTTCGCCGTCTATTAACATATAGTCTATTCTGATTACGCCTCTAGCGTCTAGTTTTTGATAAACCTTTTTGGTTATACTGCGTATCCTCTGCGACACTCCTTCGCCGATACGCGCAGGGAATTCTCGTTGTCCCTCGCAATACTTATCTCCAAAAGACAAATACTCGCTAGTTTTTATAGGTTTTTCGCACTCACTTACAACGTATCGCCCGTCGGCAAAATAGCAAGCGCAGTTTATTTCGATAAAATCTTTAACGAAGGGCTCGACTATAACGCGCTCGCCGTATCTAAAGGCTACGGATAGCGCCTCCTTTAAGCCGTTTTCGTCGTCCGCTCTGCCTACGCCTATACTCGAACCGCCACAGTCGGGTTTTACGAATAGTGGAAAGTTGAGTTTTTTGGTTACTGCGTCCGTTTGTGAAATATCGGTCACGCTGACCGACGGCAAAACTTTAATCCCCGCGCCCTTAAGAAAAATTTTAGAGTTGGTCTTACTTATAGCCGTGCTAGACGCAAACGCCGGCGGTGACGCGAGCGGAATACCTGACAGGTTTAACAGCCCTGCTAAACTTCCGTCCTCGCCACGCTCTCCGTGCATACAGTTAACTCCTGCCGATATAGTGCAAAGCGGTTTTAGGCGCTTGTTCTTTACGGCGTATAAAACATTACTCCCACAAACGAGAGTAACTTTGGTTAACTTTTTAAGGTTAAGATTTTTATATCCGTCAACGTCCTTTAATTTTTCGCCCGTGTACCAGTCGCCTTCGTGCGAAACGTATATAGGTACTCCGACGTACCTGTCTTTGTCAAGCGCGTTTACCGTGAGCGCTCCCGTTATTATAGAAACGTCGTGTTCTATCGACTGACCACCAAAAAATACAGCAACGAATTTCATTAAAAAAACACCTCCGCAAAATTTTTTCGCTTTGGTGTTTCTTAAGTTTTATTTGTCTTAACTTATTCGTAGTTGTCGGGCAAGTCGTTTTCGAATAAAACCACGTCACCCTCGACTAAAATTTTATTAAGCATTGCGTTGCCTTTATTTAGGCTAGACGCAAACTTAATTCTTTCCCTGTCCATTCCGCCCTCTAACAAGCCCGTAATGAGCATTTCGGCGTTGTGCTTACCTATTACGAAAACTAGGTCGGCGTGTTGAGCTAAAACCTTGCCGAACTCGTAGTTGGCTAGATTTTCTATTTTACCTAGTTCAACGAGTCCGGGCGTGAAAACAATTTTTCTTCCCTCGAAGGTCGAAAGAACTTCGAGCGCCGCCTTAACCCCGTTTTCGTTGGAGTTGTAACTGTCGTCTATAATTACGATATTTTGATTGTTTGGAACTAATTCTAATCGGTGATTTACCGGTTGTATTCTGTTAATGCCCGAAGCAATCTCTCGTGGTGTTAGACCTATTTTATAGGCCACCGCAGCCGCCAAACAAATATTGCTTACGCTGTGATTACCAAGCAATACGGTTGTGCATTCCACCGGTTGTTCGCCCTTAACGTTAAGCATGAATTTCATACCTTTTGCGCTAGTAGAAATATTAGTTGCGCTAACTAGGTTTTGCTCTCCGCTTATGCCTGCAACGCTCTTGCTTTTACCACACTTATCAAATAATTCCTTTGCACCCTCGCTGTCTGAACTAAAAAATCCTTCGCCTCCTTCGGCAAGATTTTCTATAAGTTCAAATTTGGTGCGCTTAACGTTTTCTACGCTGCCAAAGGTTTCTAGATGTTGACTGTTTATACCCGTAATTACGCCGTAGAAAGGCTTAACCATGTCGGCAAGCACCTTTACGTCGCCCACGCTTCTAGCGCCCATTTCCGCAATAAAAACGTCGTGCGTGCTGTCTAGATTTTTAACCGCAAGCGCTATGCCAAGCGGTGTGTTGTAAGACGACGGGGTTGCCAGCACTCTGTATTTCTGTGAAAGTATGGTCTTTAGAATTTCCTTTACCGAAGTTTTGCCGTAACTCCCCGTAATACCGATTTTTATTACCTTGGACTGGTCGAGTTTTGCCGTCGCCTTTCTTACGTAGCGAGCGGAAATTGCGTTTTCTAAAGGTCCTACTATAAGGTTGGTAAAGGCTAATAGCGCAGGCAAGATTATAGGTAAAAAGCATATAATCGAATAGCGTAACAACTGCACTACGCGGTTATTAACCAAAAAGAACAAATAATCGCAAAGAACCAAAACGCCAAAAGACAACGCGGTTAAAAAGATAATGTGAACTATCGACAACCTAACTAGGCGTTTGGTTTTATTTAGCGGAACTTTTGCGTTCACGCTACTTTCTGTATTGATATATAAAATAACGAATAAGAAATATGAAATAAAGCCTAAAAACGGACTAACCGCTTCGCCCACCAATGGCTCGAAAAAGATTGAAAGTACGCAAGAGAATAAAAAGCCTAGCATACTAAGTAGCATTAATCTCGAACGATACGAGGTTTTTTTATTACTTAGCCATTTATAATACCTTTTGTTTTTGTATCCGCTTTGTTGCAATGATAACAAAAATTTTAAGGATGCAAAAAACAGCGTTATTCCGCTAGCAATCGCTAGACCTAAATACGCGTAGCCGTATCCAACCGTGAATATTTGCGAAAAGTTTTCTAATTGACTTAAGGGCATACTTATTTCGAGAGCAAAAACTCTCTTACCTCCAGATTGAACGCGTTGGGGCAGTCTAAAAAACAAAAATGCCCCGCCTCCCTATAAACGGAAAGTTTGCTGTTTTTTATTTTTTCGTTTAACCTCTTTGCCATATAAAGAGGGGTTTCTTTATCTTTCTTGCCAAAAATCAGCAAGGTTTGATTTTTTATTTTGTTCGCCTCGTCGTCTAAATGCTCGTTTACTATCTTTATAAAACTTTGCCTCATAACGGGGCTTAACGAAAGATAGTCCTTAGAATAAAAGGCTTTTAGATTTTCTTTGGGTGTAAACCGTTTTAGAATATTAAAAGTTGCCCTTTTAGCGCTTTTTGCTAGGCTAAATTTGGGTTTTAATCCCGCGCAACCCGTTAAAACTACTTTATCAAACGCCGTAGGATTGTTGCTTGCTATCTTTATTGCAAGCCGTCCCCCAAAAGAGTGCGCTATAACGTGCGGACGGTACAACCCGTTTTTATACGCGTATTCTCGCAGGTCGTTGATATAATCGTCAAGCGCGTAGGGATAGGACATATCGGCGTTACTGCCAAAACCTTTTAGGTCGGGCGAGAAAACTTGGAAATAATTAGAGAAAAATTTTATTTGGTTATAAAAAACCCTGCCTTCCGAAAGGTAACCGTGCAAAAACAAAAGCTGTTTTTTATCGCTCGTAGAAACTTTACTAGTTCCTATAATAACTCCTTTTGAAAAACTAAAGCGTCTTCACCGTCGAAATAATATTTTTTTCGCGTGCTAATTTGCAAAAAGCCCGATTTTTTATAAAGGCTTATCGCAGGTTGGTTGCCTAATCTTACTTCTAGCATAATCTTACTTGCGCCGAGGCTTTTTAGGTGCTTTTCGCACTCGCTAACGAGGTTAAGCCCAACGCCCTTTCTGCGATTCGAGGGCAAAACTAACACGTCGTCGATATCGGCAACGCCGTCAACTAGCGTATAGGTGATAAACCCAACCAAGTCGTCTGTATAACAACCTAAAGCGTAAAAACCGCCCGTGTTAAAGGCGCCGTTTAGTTGGTCTAAATTCCACCCGTCCGAAAAGTTTTCGGCAAAGATTTTTGCCATTTTTTTAGCGTCGTCTATCGATAAAAAGCGGTAGGTCATCTGCCCTCCTCCGCTTGACTTTTTCTTACGTATAAAGGCTGGAGAGTTTCTAAATCACGGGTAACTTCGCTAAGCTTTTTTT
>JAFZIB010000015.1 GCA_017554545.1 Clostridia bacterium | reverse complement strand
GGTCACGTCTAAGCTATATTCTCTAGCCATATTCTATATCCCCCAATTAAAATCTGTAATGAGCAAAAGCCTTGTTTGCTTCAGCCATTCTATGGGTGTCTTCTTTCTTCTTAACTGCAGCGCCGGTGTTGTTGAACGCGTCAACTAATTCGCCTGCAAGTCTAGAAGCCATTTCTCTTTCGCCTCTCTTTCTAGCGGCGATAACTAACCAACGGATAGCGAGAGTTTGTCTTCTTTCTGCTCTGATTTCGATAGGTACTTGATAGTTAGCACCACCTACTCTCCTTGCTTTAACTTCAACCATAGGCATAATGTTGTTTAATGCCTGCGTAAACATTTCAATAGGTTCGGTTGCAACTTTTTCTGCAGCAATTGCGAAAGCGTCGTAAACGATACCTTGAGCGATACCCTTTTTACCGTCGAGCATAACTTGGTTGATAAGTTTAGTTACAACCTTATCGCTATAAACGGGATCGGGTAAAACGTCTCTTTTTGCAATATTGCCTCTTCTTGGCATATTTATAATCCTCCTTTAATTTTTTGCGCTTATGCGCAGTCTGTTAAGGGTAAACCCTTATTCGTACAGCTATCACTTGCCCACTCTCGTGGGTAGCGAACCTTCTGCCTCTCGGCATACTGCCTACCAATCGGGTTTATTTTCCGAATTACCGATTTTAAGTAGGTGCCTTTTTTAAGCAAAAATAAATCTTATTTGCTTACTATTTAGGTCTTTTAGCGCCGTATCTTGACCTAGCTTGTCTTCGTTTTGCAACGCCGGCAGTATCAAGAGCGCCACGAACGATATGATATCTTACACCAGGTAAGTCTTTAACTCTTCCGCCACGGATAAGAACTGAACTGTGTTCTTGTAAGTTGTGGCCTTCACCTGGGATATATACGATACCTTCTGCTTTGTTCGTAAGTCTTACTCTGGCAATTTTACGTAATGCAGAGTTAGGCTTTTTGGGAGTAGTGGTGGTTACTGATAAGCATACGCCACGCTTTTGAGGACATTCGTCCAAAATAGGTGATTTTGACTTATAAGTAATCTTCTTTCTACCTTGTCTGATTAACTGTTGAATTGTAGGCATAGTACACCTCCTTAATTTTTTCGGTTTATTCAGAAAACGGACTCGGAAATATCCGCTTAAGAAACGTTTTTGCAGATGCCGTACGCCCATGCGAACGGCATCTAATTAATTTTATCAAAAATATTGTTTTTAGTCAAACAAAATCAATGGTTTTTAGCAATTAGATTTGGGCGTCTTCTTGCTCGTCAACGGGTTTTACCGTTACCGTTTGAGGAGAAACGTTCTTGTAATCTTTAATACCCGTACCTGCGGGGATTAACTTACCGATAATAACGTTTTCTTTAAGACCGAGTAACGGGTCGATTTTGTTTTTAATAGCAGCCTCGGTGAGCACTCTTGCTGTTTCTTGGAAGGACGCTGCGGAAAGGAAACTTTCCTTAGCGAGAGCGGCCTTGGTGATACCGAGAAGAATTCTCTTACCAACGGGAGGTCTTAAGCCTGCGTCGAGAGCCTTCATGGTTTCTTCTTCGAATCTGTGTAAATCGAGTTTTTCGCCGGGGAGAATATCTGCGTCGCCAGGATTTTCTACTTGAACTTTCTTCATCATTTGACGAACGATAATTTCAACGTGCTTGTCGTTGATATCAACGCCTTGGCTACGATAAACGCTTTGGATTTCACGCAAGATGTAGTCTTGTACGCCCTTAATACCCTTAGTTCTTAAAATATCTTGTGGATATACCGAACCGTTGGTTAAAATCGTACCGGGTTCTACTTTGTCGCCGTCCTTAACGATAACGCCCGTGCCGAAAGGAATAGTGTAGTCCTTGGTTTCGCCGTCGTCGGTTTTAATAACGACGTGGATAATCTTGTCTTTTTCTTGAATTTCTACTTCACCACTGTGTTCGCAAACGATTGCGGAGAACTTAGGTCTTCTTGCCTCGAATAATTCTTCTACTCTGGGAAGACCTTGCGTGATGTCGCCGGTTGATGCAATACCACCGGTGTGGAAGGTTCTCATGGTAAGTTGAGTACCAGGTTCGCCGATTGATTGAGCGGCGATAATACCAACAGCTTCACCGATTTGTACGGGGTTGTTGTTACTCATGTTTTTACCGTAACACTTAGCGCAAACGCCAGTCTTTGACTTACAGGTAAATACGCTTCTGATTTCAACTTCTTCTATGCCAGCCTTAACGATTTCGTCAGCCATGTCTTCGGAAATCATTTGGTTAGCGGGAACCATAACTTCGCCAGTTGCGGGGTTGATAACGTCGGTAACGACGAATCTACCTGCAATTCTATCGCGTAAACCTTCGATTTCTTTGCCGGACGCGTCGGTAATTGCTCTAACCTTAACGCCCTTAACGTTTTCGCCAAGACTTGCAAAACAATCGTCTTCTTTAATGATAACTTCTTGCGAAACGTCAACTAATCTACGGGTTAAGTAACCGGAGTCAGCCGTCTTAAGTGCGGTATCGGCAAGACCTTTACGTCCACCGTGAGAAGAAATAAAGTATTCTAGAACTGAAAGTCCTTCACGGAAGCATGATTTAACCGGAACTTCAATAGTTTTACCGTTCGGGTCGGTCATAAGTCCACGCATACCGCAAAGTTGTTTAATTTGGTCGATAGAACCACGCGCACCGGAGTTAGCCATCATAAGAATGGGGTTGAACTCGTCGAGGGTTGCTCTTAACTTATCCGAAACGTCGTCGGTAGCCTTTTTCCAAATAGAAACGACCTTTTTGTATCTTTCGTCGTCGGTAATATAACCCTTCTTGTAAAGGTTTTCTACCTTTAATACGTGTTCTTCTGCAGCGCTTAAGATGCCTGCTTTTTCCTTAGGCATATGCATATCGAATACGCTGGTGGTAATAGCGCCAACGGTTGAATACTTAAAGCCTAAAGCCTTGATTTTGTCTAATACGTCGGCTGCGCAACTTGCGCCGTGACGCTTAAAGCATGCGCCAACGATTTTTTGCAAGTCTTTCTTGCCAACGAGTTTGTTGATTTCGTACTTTAACGCGTCTTCCTTAGTTTTTCTTTCGGTAAATCCTAAGTCTTGAGGAATAGCCTCGTTAAAGATAATCTTACCAACTGAAGTTCTAACTCTGCCGGTAATAATTTCACCGTCAACTTCTACTGAACGACGAACGATAATTTCGTCTTGAAGTCTGATTTTACCCGTTTGATAAGCCATAATGGCTTCTTCGGGAGAGGTGTAAGAAACGGTGTATTCGGGAACGCCGTAAAGCACGCCGTTTTCGTCTTTTCTACCCTTTTCGTTGTATTTTTCGCCGATTTGACGACGTAAAATAGTTAGGTAATACGAACCCATAACCATATCTTGAGTAGGACTCATAACGGGTTTACCGTCGGAGAGTTTTAAGATGTTGTTTGATGCGAGCATCAAGAATCTTGCCTCTGCTTGAGCCTCTACGGACAAGGGTACGTGAACTGCCATTTGGTCACCGTCGAAGTCGGCGTTGAACGCACCGCAAACCAACGGGTGAAGTTTAATTGCTCTACCTTCGATAAGGATAGGCTCGAAAGCCTGAATTGAAAGTCTGTGTAGCGTAGGTGCACGGTTTAGGAATACGGGGTGGTCTTTAATAACCTCCTCTAATACGTCCCAAACAACCGTTTTAGCGCGTTCTACCGTACGCTTTGCGTTCTTAATGTTGTGGCAAATGTTATTTTCCACTAGTTTTTTCATTACGAACGGCTTGAATAATTCGATTGCCATTTCCTTAGGCAAACCGCATTGATAAAGCTTTAATTCAGGACCTACTACGATAACTGAACGACCGGAGTAGTCAACACGTTTACCAAGAAGGTTTTGACGGAAACGACCTTGCTTACCACGGAGCATACCGGATAGAGATTTAAGTTCTCTGTTGCCTGCACCCGAGATAGCCTTGCCCCTTCTGCCGTTGTCGATTAACGCGTCCACAGCCTCTTGGAGCATTCGCTTTTCGTTTCTTATAATGATTTCAGGAGCGCCTAACTCCATTAATTTTTTAAGTCTGTTATTTCTGTTAATAACTCTACGATACAAGTCGTTAAGGTCGGAAGTAGCAAATCTACCGCCGTCGAGTTGAACCATAGGACGAAGTTCGGGAGGAATTACGGGAAGGACGTCTAAAATCATCCATTCGGGTTTGTTTCCACTCTTTCTAAACGCCTCGATAATTTCGATACGTTTTACCGCACGAATTCTACGTTGGCCAGAAACGTTTTCCTCAATGATTTTCTTGGTTTCTGCGCTTTCTTTTTCTAGGTCGATAGCCATTAAAAGTTCTTTAATAGCCTCTGCGCCCATACCGGTTTTAAATGAGCCTGCGCCGAATTGTTCTTCCATTTCCATCTTTTCTCTATCGCTGATAACTTGCTTATAGAGAAGTGGGGTTTCACCTGGGTCAAGAACTACGTGGCAAGCAAAGTATAAAACTTGTTCTAACGCCTTGGGGCTCATATCTAGCATTAAACCGATTCTAGAAGGAACGCCCTTGAAATACCAAATGTGAGAAACGGGAGCAGCGAGTTCAATGTGACCCATTCTGTCACGACGCACTTTAGATTTGGTAATTTCTACGCCACACTTGTCGCAGATAACGCCTTTATAACGAATTCTCTTATACTTACCGCAATGACATTCCCAGTCTTTAGTCGGTCCGAAAATTCTTTCGCAGAAAAGACCGCCCATTTCGGGTTTTTGCGTTCTGTAGTTAATAGTTTCGGGTTTGGTAACTTCGCCGTAAGACCACTCGCGGATTTTTTCCGGAGAGGCAACGCCTATTTGTATGGAGTCAAAATTGTTAAGTTCAAACATTCTATATTCCCTCCTTACTCTTCATCTTCGATATCGAAGTCTTCGTCTAAGAAATCGCCGTCTGGAACGGTGGTGTCCACTTCGCCGTCGTCATCGTCGAACATATCTTTAGTGCTAAATCCGAAATCTTCGTCGATATCAACGTCTTCGTCGTCTTCGAATAAGTCTTCGCCAGCGCCTTGGGTTTGTTCGAGAGATACTTCTTCTTGAACGTCTTTTTCTCTGAATTGAGGAACGACGTCGTCGTAGTCTGCTTCGATAAGGTCTTTAATTGCAAGTTCTTCTTTGTTTTCGGTAAGAACTTTCATATCGAGAGCGAGCGATTGTAATTCTTTAAGAAGAACCTTAAACGCTTCGGGAATACCGGGTTCGCTGATATTAGTGCCCTTAACGATAGATTCGTAAGTCTTAACACGGCCTACGATATCGTCGGATTTTACGGTTAAGATTTCTTGAAGAACGTGCGCTGCGCCGTAAGCCTCGAGTGCCCAAATTTCCATTTCACCGAAACGTTGGCCACCGAATTGTGCCTGACCACCGAGAGGTTGTTGAGTAACAAGTGAGTACGGACCGGTTGAACGAGCGTGAATCTTATCATCAACGAGGTGGTGGAGCTTAAGATAATACATATAACCAACGGTTACAGGGTTGTCGAAAGGTTCGCCTGTACGACCGTCG
>JAFZIB010000014.1 GCA_017554545.1 Clostridia bacterium | reverse complement strand
TCGTAAAGTTGAATCTTGCCGTCAACTTCGCCGTCGGGATTTACGATATTGTTTTCTCTTAATAACTCTTTAATGTCGCTTTCGGTTGCGCCGTCGAATACGGGGGTTGCAATCTTCCAGCCGAGTTGTTTACATACTAAACCTAAGTGCACTTCTAATACTTGACCAATGTTCATACGAGAAGGAACGCCTAGGGGGTTAAGCACGATTTGTAATGGAGTGCCGTCTGCCATAAAGGGCATATCGGATTCGGGTAGAATTCTTGAAATAACACCCTTGTTACCGTGACGACCTGCCATCTTGTCGCCGATAGAGATTTTACGCTTTTGAGCGATATATACTCTAACGAGTTTGTTAACGCCGGGAGCGAGTTCGTCTTTGTTGGCTCTGGTAAATACCTTAACGTCAACTACGATACCGCCTTCACCGTGAGGCACTTTAAGAGAGGTATCTCTAACTTCCCTAGCCTTTTCGCCGAAGATTGCGCGGAGCAATCTTTCTTCGGGAGTGAGTTCAGCCTCGCCCTTGGGAGTAACCTTACCAACTAGAATATCACCGCTGTTAACTTCTGCACCTATTCTAACGATACCGTCTTCGTCTAGGTCTTTTAGAGCGTCGTCGCCAACGTTGGGGATATCACGAGTAATTTCTTCTTCGCCAAGACGGGTGTCTCTCGCGTCGATTTCGTGTTCTTCAATGTGAATAGTGGTAAACACGTCTTCACGAACTAATTTTTCAGAAAGTAAAATTGCGTCCTCGTAGTTGTAACCTTCCCAGCTCATAAAGCCAACGAGAATGTTTCTACCGAGTGCAAGTTCGCCGTTTTTGGTCGAAGGGCCGTCGGCAATGGTTTGACCAGCGGTAATTCTTTCGCCCTTGTCAACGATAGGCTTTTGGTTTAAGCAAGTGCCTTGGTTGCTACGTTCGAACTTTTTAAGTCTATAAACTCTATCCGTACCGTCGTCTTCGGTGATAACGATATTGTCGCTAGCAACGCTCTTAACGTAACCTGCGTTAACGGCGTTAACCATTACGCCCGAGTCGTACGCGATACGTCTTTCGATACCGGTTGCTACGATAGCGTTTTCAGGACAGAGTAGCGGAACTGCTTGACGTTGCATGTTAGAGCCCATTAGCGCACGGTTGGTATCGTCGTTTTCCAAGAAAGGAATAAGCGCAGTTGCAACCGAGATAAGTTGCTTGGGCGAAACGTCCATATAATCGATTTTTTCTTTAACTTCTTCAGTAATTTCATCTCTACGACGGCAAGATACACGGTCGTTGACGAAGAACTTGTTGTCAACTAACGGCTCGTTTGCTTGCGCAACTACGAAATTATCTTCTTCGTCTGCAGTTAAGTAGTCAACGTGTTCGGTAACTATGGTTTGCATACTTCCGTCTTCGGCAAGAACGTGTTCAACCTTTCTATAGGGAGATTCGATAAAGCCGTATTCGTTAACTTGAGCGTACGCAGCGAGCGAAGTGATAAGACCGATATTTTGACCTTCAGGGGTTTCTATCGGACACATTCTGCCGTAGTGAGAGTGGTGAACGTCACGCACTTCAAAGGTTGCTCTGTCACGGTTTAAACCGCCGGGGCCTAACGCAGAAAGTTTTCTCTTGTGAGTTAATTCTGCAATCGGGTTGGTTTGGTCCATAAATTGAGAGAGTTGAGAAGAACCGAAGAATTCTTTAATAGCAGAACTTACGGGGCGAACGTTAATTAAACCTTGGGGAGAAACTTCCTTGGGGTCTTGAGTTGCCATTCTCTCTTTGATAACTCTTTCAAGTCTTGCAATACCGATACGGAATTGATTTTGTAATAATTCGCCGACTGAACGAACGCGACGGTTGCCCAAGTGGTCGATATTATCTACGGTATTTAAGTTAGCGTTGAGGTCTAAGTTTACGGATACCGACGCAACGATATCGTCAACGGTAATATGCTTGTGATTTAATTTTTCAAGTAGCGGACGGAGAATCTTCTTGTCCTCAGCAGAGAACTTCTCGGGAACGCCGTCTTGCAAAATCTTGTGGAAAGCAACGCAGGCTTCTACGAATCTTAAGCGAACTTCTCTCGCTTTTTCGAAATTCTTTCTGTCTTCGGGTTTTTCGTCGGCAGGGTTAGTAATTTCTTTTTCTTGAATATAGAAGAATTCGTTGATTTGCTTTTTAAGGTCTTCGGACGCTTGTTCAACCGAAGTAGAGTTTGCTAAAGACGCTACTTTGCTTGAGAAATCGAATACGGGATAGTAAACGTAATCGAGCAAACCAAATACTTTGGGGTCTGCGCCGGTAACTGCCTTAAAGCTTACCACGTTATTAGCGATAATCTTGTGCTTAGCGCCATCAACGTCTGCGTAGAATACGTTAACGCCGGCGTTTTGAATAGCCTCTGCGGTAACGGTGTCGATTACTTGACCTTTGGTTGCTAAAACCTCGCCGTCTAAAGAAATAACGTCTTCAAACGCGGTTAAGCCGACGATTCTTGCACCTAAGCGTAAGCGTTTGTTGAATTTATATCTACCAACTCTTGCAATGTCGTATCTTCTAGAGTCGAAGAATAAGTTTTTAAGATGTTGTCTAACCGCTTCGTCGGTGGGGATTTCGCCCGGACGGAGACGACGGTATAACTCGATAAGACCGTCGCTTTCGGTTTTAGCCGTATCTTTAGCGCAGGTATCGGCAATCATCTTGTCGTTTTCGAATAGTTCAACGATAGATTCGTCCGTACCAAAGCCTAAAGCACGTAAAAGTACGGTTGCGGTAAGTTTTCTAGTTCTATCTACACGCACCCATAAAACGTTTTGTGAATCTTGTTCAAATTCTAACCACGCACCTCTTGAAGGTATAACGGTGGTGTCGAAAAGTTTTTTACCCGACTTGTCCACTTGCATGCCGTTATAAACGCCAGGCGAACGAACTAATTGAGAAACGATAACTCTTTCTGCGCCGTTAATAACGAAGGAGCCGTTATCGGTCATAAGCGGGAAATCACCCATAAATACTTCTTGGTCGATAACTTCGTCGGTAACCTTGTTAACAAGCCTTACCTTAACTCTTAAAGGAAGCGCAAAAGTCTCGCGTCTTGACCTGCATTCCTTTTCGTTATACTTGGGCTGGCCTTCTAAACTGTGGTCTAAAAAGTACAGTTCGAAGTGGTCAGAGTAGTCGGTTATCGGTGAAAAGTCTTCTAAAACTTCGCTAATACCCTCGTTAATGAAGGTTGCGTAGGAGTCTTTTTGAATCTTTACGAGATAGGGTAATTCGATTGCTTCATTAATCTTGCTGAAGGTCTTTCTCGTAATCTTTCCACTTGAAATTTCGGATAATTTTCGTGCCATCAAACACACACTCCTTAAAAATTTTTCTAATTATTCGCCACGCGGGGTTTACAAACCAAAAAATATGTAGTATAATCTCCTTGGTGGCAAAAACAAGGTATTGTCAAATAAAATCGACTGATTTTGGGGTTTTTCGCCCTTAATTTTTTGGGCTTTTTTCTACAAAATAGCGATAATATTCGATACTAACCTATCATAATGCATTTTATAATGTTATACCAAATTAAAATTAAAGTCAAGTAATTTGGGCAAAATTTAAGAATTTTTTATAATTTTATTCTTTTTGCCTATCGATTTGCCATATTTTTAAAGGTTAATATGAGAATAGACAAATTTCTTAAAGTAAGCAGAATATTAAAAAGGCGCACCCTCGCTCAAGAGGCTGCTGCCGGTGGCAGAGTTAAGATTAACGGCAAGACCGTAAAGCCCTCTCACGACGTTAAGGTTGGCGACGTGGTTGAACTCGGTTTTAACAGTGGCACGGTTAAAATAGAAATATTAGCAGTTAAAGAAACCGTTAGAAAGGAGGAGGCGGAAAATCTATACCGCGTTATCGTAGAATAATGAAAGTATCGGCAATATTAGCGTGCGCCGGCAAGGGCGAAAGAGCAGGTCTTAATCAAAATAAGATTTTATATAATATCGACGGCGAAAATTGTTTACAAAAATGCTTACGCACGTTCGCGCGCGCGGGCGTCAATCAAATTATAGTTACGGCAAGCGAGCAAGATTTTAACGAAATTTCTTCCGTTTGCGAAGGCCAAGCATCGGTCGTTTTGGGTGGCAACACTAGAACTCAATCAGTTAAAAACGCACTTAAAAAAGTGGACGGCGATATAGTTTTAATTCACGACGGAGCAAGACCTTTCGTTAGCGAAAAACTTATTTTAGACTGCATACAAGGCGCTAATAATTTTGGTGGAGTTATACCCGTTATTCCCACTTCAGATACGGTGGTTAACTGCGAAGAGCAAGTTACAGACTATCTTGGTAAGGGCGGGCTTTTTATGGTACAAACCCCCCAAGCGTTCAATACGGATATAATAAAAAAAGCCTACGAATTTGCAGGCGATACGGCTTTTAACGACGACGGCGAAGTCTATAAAAACTACACGGGAAATTTGCACTACGTTTTAGGCGAAAGCACTAACAAAAAACTCACCTTTAACCAAGACTTTATAATTTCTAAAGCGCCCCGATACGGAGTAGGTTTTGATTGTCATCGTTTAGTAGAAGACAGAAAACTTATATTAGGCGGTGTAAGAATTCCGCACGAAAAAGGACTTTTAGGGCACTCCGACGCGGACGTTTTAACTCACGCCGTTATGGACGCCATACTCTCAGCCACTTCGCTTGGAGATATAGGAAAACTCTTTCCCGATACTTGCGACGATTATAAAGACGCCGACAGTATAAACCTTTTAAAACAAGTACTTTCTCTTGTAGAAAGCAAGGGCTTTAAGGTTAGTAGCGTTTCTGCGACTATTATGGCGGAAAGGCCTAAACTTAAGCCGTATATAAACCAAATTACTACTTCGCTAGCCTCTGCCCTATCGCTATCCAGCAACTGCGTAGGAATAGGCGCAACCACTCTAGAAGGATTAGGTTTCGTTGGCAGAGAAGAAGGCATTTGCGTACACGCCACCGCCGTAGTTATAGGCTAATCTTAAGCCAAATTAAACGAATAAAACACGCCACCGTTTTCCTAACGGCAAACGGTGGCGTGTTTTTTATTTTGATAATCGAATTTTTTATCGCAAAAAAATAAAAAAGGGCGCAACGAATTGCGCCCATATTTTATGAGTGTTTTTAATAATTAGTCTTCTTTCTTTTCTTTCTTTGCTACGTCAACAACCATTTTGCCATCGTAGTAACCGCATTTGGGGCAAACTCTGTGAGATGCCTTGAGTTGGTGACATTGGGGACATTCGGTTAGATTGGGAGCTTCTACTTTCCATTGAGCAAATCTAGTATTAGTTCTTTGCTTAGAAGTTTTACTTTTTTGTACTGCCATTTTTATTTACCTTCCCTATTTGTTTTTACATTTACATTGTTCGTCGTTTAGGTTGACGCCACAACCCGCGCATAGCCCCTTGCAATCGTCTATACAAAGCAAAGTGACGGGCATATTAATTAAAATTGCGTCGGTTATGATTTTAGATAGGTCTATTCTGTCGTTTACTACCGAATAGCCTTCGGCATTGCCTTCAAAAACTTCTTCGGCAAACTCCGAAACGTATTCTCTGTTAGTTTCCGTTAAGCATTTGGTACACTCTCCACTTAAAGTAAAGATTACTTCGCCTTCTACGAAAGCCTCGTGAGTACCCGTTAAGGTTATAGTGCCGTTAACTTTTACCGGCGATAACACTTTTACGTTAGGTATATCGGACAATTCTTGCTCCAAAGCATATTCAAAATAGAAATCCTGCTGGTCTTTTCCGGTACGCCTAATGGCTCTAATATCTAAAATCATATTCACCCCAAATTACGAGCAATAATGAGTATATACTATTTAATTGCGTTTTGTCAACGAATTTTGCAAGTTTTTTGCGTTTTTAACCTTTTTGGCTTATTTTGAAACGAGTTCTTTGGTTTCTCTTGCAATTGATAATTCTTCGTTAGTAGGTAGAACTATAATCTTAACTTTAGAATCGTCTGCATTAATATAGCCGATACCGTTGTCGTATTCAACGTTTTTCTTGTCGTCGAACTTAGCACCGCAGAATTCCATATTTTCCATAACTAAACGACGAATTCTGGGAGAGTGCTCGCCGATACCACCGGTAAATACTACTGCGTCCACGCCACCTAAAACGGCAATGTAACTACCAACGTATTTTCTTACTCTGTATGCAAGCATTTCTAAAGCAAGTAGCGCTTTTTTATCGCCCTTAGCAGTTGCAGCCTCTAGGTCACGAAGGTCGCTAGAGATTCCGCTAACACCAAGCACACCGCACTTCTTGTTTAAGTAGTTTACTACTTCTTCGGGTTTTAAGCCGAGTTTTACTCTTAAGTAATCTACTGCAGCAGGGTCGATATCGCCACTCCTAGTTCCCATTACTAAACCTTCAAGTGGGGTAAAGCCCATAGAAGTATCTTGGCACTTACCGTCCTTAACTGCAGAGATGGACGAGCCGTTTCCTAAGTGACAAATAACCATTTTTGCGTTTTTGCCAACGAGTTTAGCAGTTTCTTCGCTAACGAACTTATGAGAAGTGCCGTGGAAACCGTATTTTCTAATCTTGTGTTCTTCGTACACTTCGTAAGGAATACCGTACATATACGCTTTAGCAGGCATGGTTGAGTGGAAAGTGGTATCGAATACCGCTACCATAGGTACGCCGGGCATAACTTGCATACAACTCTTAATGCAAGCGATATTGCCGGGCATGTGTAAAGGTCCTAATTCTGCGTTCTTTTCGCAAATTTTAATAACTTCTTCGTCAATTACAACAGAACTGTGGAAATCTTCTGCAGAGTGAAGTACTCTATGACCTACCGCACTAATTTCGTCGATACTCTTTAACGCGCCGTTTTCCTTGTCGAGCATAGCGTTAAGAACTAATTCCATAGCCTCCTTGTGAGTGGGCATATCTTGTTCGATAACGATTTCTCTGCCGTCGAAGGTTTTTTGAGAAAGTTTACCACCGGCAAAGGTGATTCTTTCGCAAAGACCTTTTAATACGACACTTTCGTTAGTCATATCGATAAGTTGATATTTGAGTGATGAACTACCTGCGTTTACAACTAAAACTTTCATTTTATCTATTTCCTTTTATTTTTTACCAATTATTTTGCTTGAAGAGCGGTAATTGCTATAACTGCTTTAACGTCGTCGGAATTGCAACCGCGAGATAAGTCGTTAATAGGTTTAGCAAAACCTTGACAAACGGGGCCCAAAGCCATATATCCACCGAAACGTTGAGCAATTTTATAACCGATATTGCCTGCGTTGATGTTAGGGAAAATAAATACGTTTGCGTTACCTGCAACCTTTGAGTCTGGCGCTTTAAGTTTGCCAACTTCGGGAGCAACTGCTGCGTCGAACTGGAATTCACCGTCTAAAATAAGGTCGGGAGCGGCAGCCTTTGCAAGCGCGGTTGCTTGTTGCATTTTTGGAACTGACTTAAAGAATTTATCGTCGTTACCAGAACCCTTGGTAGAGAAAGAAAGCATAGCGACTCTGGGTTCGATACCTGCGATATCTCTTGCGGTTTCAGCAGACGAGATAGCGATATCTGCAATTTCCTCGGCAGAAGGTTCGATATTGATAGCGCAGTCAGCGAATACTGCAACGCCGTCGGGGTTGTATTTGTTTTCGCCTTCGGGTGCTACCATAATAAAACTGCTAGAAACGGTTTTGATTCCGGGAGCAGTTTTAATTACTTGTAGGCCGGGACGAAGGGTGTTTGCGGTTGAGTGGCAAGCGCCTGAAACTAGACCGTCAACGTCGCCTGCTTTAAGCATTAACGCAGCGTACATAGTGTAGTCTTTAAGAATAGAAGCCTTTGCAGCGTCGGCGTCAGCGTATTCAGGAAGACCGGTTTTCTTGTTGATTTTGCCTTGTCTTGCCTCGAAAAGCATTTGAGCGTAAACGGGGGTTTTGTCGTAAGTTACGGGGTCGATAATATTGATGCCCTCTAAACTAACGTCGGGGTTGTTTTTAGCGATTTCTTCCGCGTTGCCTAAAAGGGTAATTTTTGCTAAACCCTCTGCAACTGCTTGAGATGCCGCGATTACGACTCTGCTATCTTCTCCCTCGGGAAGAACGATATTCTTTTGCAATTTTGCTGCTTTTGACATAATGCTTTTTAAAATTTCGGACATATTGTGTACGCTCCTATAAAATTTTTCAAAATTCTTTGAATTTTTAATTTAAATGTTGTAAAATAGAATTACGAGATTATTGTACACCATTTATAAAAAAAAGTAAAATTAAACTAAGAGGTTTTTGTATTTTTTATGAAAATTTGCGCAATTATTGCCGAATATAATCCTTTTCACCTAGGTCATCTAAAGCACCTTGAATACGTTAAGCGCCAACTTAACGCCGAACGGATAGTAGTTATTATGAGTGGCAACTTTACTCAACGCGGTGAAACGGCAATATTAAACAAGTTTAAAAGGGCAAAACACGCTATTAAAGCAGGTGCGGATATGGTTATTGAACTTCCCACCGTTTTTGCTACGGCAAACGCAGAAATCTTTGCTAAAGGCGCTTGCAAAATTATAAACGATTTAGGCTTTATCGACGGGCTTTGCTTTGGCGTGGAAAGTGGCGATAAAGAAAGTTATATTTCGCTTGCAAAATTACTAAACGACGAGAGTAAAGAATTTAAAAAGGCGCTTAAAACCGCACTTGATAGCGGTGTTTCTCTCGCAAAAGCCAAATATCAGGCGGTAATGGAAGTTAGCGGAAAAGACTATTCTAAGCTCGTTAATTCACCAAATAACGTTTTGGGAATAGAATATACCAAGGCTTTGTTATCGCTTAAAAGCAATATAGAGATTTATCCTATGCTCCGCCTCGGCGACCACAACGATACCACTCTAAAAAACAAAATTACCAGCGCTACTAGCATACGACTTGCAATAAAAAATGGTAAAAAGCGTAAAATTAAGCGCAACGTTCCTAAGTTCGTTTATAAAGATATTAAACGCTACCCCCAAAGCGCTAACACTCTTATGCTCGGAGCACTAACAACGGCAACCGAACAAGATTTAAAAAAGATTGCCGATTGCACGGAGGGACTTGAAAATCGCATAAAAGCCTTACTAAAAGACAACAAGGATTTAGACGCGTTGGTAGAAAAGATTTCTACCAAACGCTATCCTCAAACGCGAATCAGAAGAATAATCACCTCCAACCTTTTAAGGATAGAAGAAAGCCTGGTTAAAGAGTGCCTAAAAGAACAACTTTACGCTAAAGTGCTAGCCGTAAACTCAAACGCAAGGCATTTAATTTCCGACTTAAAAAAGAATTCGTCTATCCCCGTTTTAACTAGAAAAAGCGACTTAGAAAACCTAAAAAAGACGGCGAATAAGTGCTTTGAAAAGGACGTTTTGGCAAGCGAACTATATTCGCTTATAACTAGCGAAAAGCAAAACGAATTCTTTATGGATTTAATTTAATAATAAACTTAAAATCGGTAGCAAATATCTACCGATTTTTTTATTTGATTTTTTAGATAAAAAAGAAAAATACCGTTGCAAACGCAACGGTATTTTTTTGATTAAAGTTAGAATTATTCAGCAACTACAGTAGCGCCAACTTCCTTGAACTTAGCAATGATTTGGTCTGCTTCTTCTTTGGTTGCATTTTCCTTAATGGTAGCGCCAGCAACAGCAAGAGCTTTAGATTCCATTAAGCCTAAACCGGTAACGTCTTTAATAGCCTTAATTACGGGAACGCCACCAGCGCCGAGTTCCTTAAGAACTACTTTGAATTCGGTCTTTTCTTCTGCTGCAGGAGCTTCAGCTGCTGCTGCGGGAGCTGCTGCAACTGCTACGGGAGCTGCTGCGCTTACGCCAAATTCTTCTTCTAAAGCCTTAACTAATTCGTTAAGTTCTAATACGGTCATACCTTTTACTTCTTCTAACATTTTTTGAATGTCTGCCATTGTTTTATCCTCCAAAATCCTTTTATTTAAATTTATAATTTTTTATTTTTTTCAGTAAATTAGGTTACTGAGCCTTTTTTTCTGCGATTGCGTTAAGCGCAATTACGAGACTTCTTGGCATTGCTGAAAGAACGCCCACGAAGTTTGAAATAGGTGCTTGTAACGAGCCAAGCATCTTTGCAACGAGTTGTTCCTTGGAAGGCATAGATGCGAGTTCTTTAACTCCACTTTCATCTACCTTACCGCCATCAACGTATGCACTCTTAACTGAAACTTTTTTATCGTACTTTTTAACTGCTTCAATAACGACTTTAGCAGCACCGGTTTCGTCTGCGCCGAAAGCAACCGACGTTGGGCCGTTTAAATCGTCGTCGAAATCAGTTACGCCTAAATCGTTGAACGCACGACGTACTAAAGTGTTCTTTAATACCTTATATTCAACGTTGTTTTTACGGAATTCTCTTCTAAGTTCGGTATCTTCCGCAACGGTTAAACCTTCGAACTTAACTAAAACTACCGATTTTGCATCTTGAATTTTTTGCTTAATCTCTTGTACTGCTAAAACCTTAGCATCTCTGTTCGCTGACATTTTGTTACCTCCTTATTAGAATGAAAAACGCCCTTGTACACCGAAGAGACAAGGGCGCAAATATAGTTATATTTTACGCTTAAAATATCTGCCTCGGTTGGTCTGCCACGAGTGACAAGTTAACACCTACTGTCTTGGGCTATTTAGTTTACTCGTTGATTATATCACTTATAAAAGCGTATGTCAACTAAAATTTAGCGTTAATTTTAACGCCGGGACCCATAGTGCTTGCGAGCGATACGCTCTTAACGTATTGACCTTTTGCAGCGGCGGGTTTCGCTTTAACGATTGCTTCCATTAAAGCTTCGTAGTTTTCTTTAATCTTTTCTACGCCGAAACTCTTTTTACCGATTGCACAGTGGATAATAGCGTTTTTATCGAGTCTGTATTCAACTTTACCTGCTTTGGTATCCTTGATAGCCTTGGTAACGTCCATAGTTACGGTACCAGACTTGGGGTTAGGCATAAGTCCTTTAGG
>JAFZIB010000116.1 GCA_017554545.1 Clostridia bacterium | reverse complement strand
ACAATTTTTCTATATAATCGCTTGGAGTATAACTTTCGTTACCGTATAATTGTAGAGTAATCCAACCCTCATAATACCAATCTTGAGGATTATAACTAACGTGCGCCGATGAATATTCCACGTCCTTATGCTTTGTTAATGGGAGTTCACCCTTTTCGGTATTGATAATTAAAGGTTGTACGTCATGGAATTCTAACCCGTCCCTGCCAGTATAAATCATATCCCTTTGTTCGGGCGTTGTTCTTACCGATTTAATACCGTTTAATGCACTAAAGTAAACGTTGGTTTCAACCCTGTTTTCATAAGGGGCGTACCTTAATATGTCAATGGAATTAGCCACGTCGTAAACTTCATACCAACATGCGCTTGGCTTTGCGCTATTAGAATCAATATTTATGCTGGCATTGTAACCTAAGCCGTCTTTTAAAATTGTCGTATCTATCGAATAACTATTGCCGTCTATCGTGTTCATTCTTAAAACTGCCCAATAGCCACGAGAGTTTTCTGCTATTATATAATCGTTAAACCCATTACTGTTATCATAAAGGAATTCATAACGCTCGTTAGGGATGTATACCGTGCGAATTTCACCCGTTGTTCCGTCAGTATAATTATAGTAACTAAACGTTTCGTAAACGTTTTTAGCGTCTGCCCTTGTATAACGCTTTGCAACCCTATAGTCGCCAACGTAAGTTAAATCTCTTCTTATAAGAACTTCGGCATTGTCTTTTACTGTAAGCAAACATTCTTCGCCACCAAAACCAATCCATTTATCAGTAACTCCAACGCCGTTTTTAATTTTTGCTATAATATCTGCAATGCGCCCTGCTTCAAGTTCTATATCTCTAAACCAATTTCTAATTTGAAGCATCATACTAGACCTAGCGGGGAAGTTTTTCCACTCAACGTATTCGCCGTTATCAATCGCCTCTCCCTTATTTTTATTGTATGAAATAGGCGCTTCTGCATCACTTACGCTTAAACTTACCTCCCTACCTGCATCCGCACTTGCAGGCAATTTTAGTGCACTTGGAATTTCATTGTTTACTTGCTTGTAAAAATCTATCTCTTTAGAAAATATTTTTTCATCAAGCCTTTCCCTTGCAAGCAAAATTTTAGCGGTTTCCGTTCCACCGTTTAACCTTGTGGGAATTGCGAAAATTGCAGTTATAGCACCAACTACTACAATAACTGCGCTAAGAACTATTGCAGTTATCTTTTTCTTTTTATTTTTCATTATTTACTCCTTTCGCTATGTTATACAACTATTTATAACATAGTATTTACTTTTATGTAGCGTACTAAGTATAACATAGTATAAGGATAATTGCAACCATTTTTATATATAAAAATAAAAAAAATATGCGCAAATTCTATCCGATTTGCGCATATATTTTTAAGTTAGATTATTCTTGCTTCTTACCTTTTTTTAGTAAGAGTACCGAAACAACGCCTGCGGCAACTGCACCGACACCTGCTACGATTGCTATAATCAATACTACGGGTGAACCCTTATCAGGTTTAACCGAAGTACCTGTAGAAGTACTATCGTCTTCAGATTCCGAATCAGAAGCAGAAGTATTGCCACCGCTTGACTTATCAGATACGTTAATTGAAACGTAACGGTTGTAAGTTTTACCATCGATAACTGCTTTAATTTCTACGTTACGTTGTCCTTTATACATAGGCGCGGTTGTAACGAGAGAGATATT
>JAFZIB010000115.1 GCA_017554545.1 Clostridia bacterium | reverse complement strand
CGCGTCGTAGTCTTTTAGTAGGTTGGTAAAGTGTTCGGTGTATTGATACTCGTTTACAGCCGAAGTTTTTGGTAAAATTTTATTTTTTTCTACGAACGAGAAAATTTCGTCGGGGCTTATTTCTCCGTCAAAAGCCTCCCTATCCCCGAGCAACACGGTAAAAGGGGTGGTTTTTACGTCGAAACGATTTTTTAACTCCTCCGTTAAATCAACCGTCGTTTCTGCTGAAACTGCTATTTTTATGGCAATCTCCTTTGCTTTTTTATCCCCTTAATTTTACCCCTTATTTAAAATAAACACAACCTACTAATTAATTTTTTAGTTCCACATATTTTTACATGGCGGTAGAGTGCAAAATTTGTTACTCTACTAAGAGTAGAAATAGCGTGAAATCGTTGATTTTTTATCTTTTTTATGCTAAAATAAACAATATGAACGTTAAAGAGAACTTAGCAATCAATATTGCAAAGCACAGAAAGGCTTTGGGACTTACTCAAGCCGAACTTGCAGAACAATTAAATTATTCCGACAAGGCAGTATCAAAATGGGAGCGTGGAGACGCCGTTCCCGAAATTACAGTCTTAAAACAACTTGCAGATTTTTACGGCGTTACCGTTGATACTTTACTCAGTCAACCCAAATAAGAAAATGCACACCCCGTTCGCGACCTTGGCAAGAGAAGATTATACACCGGTCTTTGGTCGCTTTGCATAGTTTGGTTGGTGGCTATATTATGCTACGCTTTTATAGACATTATCTTCCCTTGGATTTTCCATCCGTGGCTATTTTTTATATACGCTTTACCCGTTTCGTTTATTTTGATACTAATTTTAACTTCGGTTTGGGGAAATAATATTGCCAACCTAATTATATCCTCCCTTTTAGTTTGGGCTATACTAGGTTCAGTTTACCTTTCGCTATTAGTTGCCCTACCCACACCGCCAAGTAAACTTTGGGAAATATTTTTAATAGGCGTTCCTCTAGAGGGATTTTTGGTTTTCCTCTTTTTATACAACAGAAGTAAAATTAAAAAATAAAACTTATTTATTTGCCACGCCAAGCGTGCCTTGCAAAAATTTGATAACTTAAAAGACTAACGAAAATTTTCGTTAGTCTTTTTTTGTTTCATTTTAACTGCGTGATTTGACTTATAAACACCTTTTATTAGGCGTGAGACATTAACCTCGCAAAGTTTTTCGGCTTGCGCTAAAAATTCGTTTATATCGCTCCTTTCGTTAACGTATAAACCCATTTTGAAATATTGATAGCCACTTCCGTTTTCTTGCAAACTTATATACGAAATATTTAAATTAAATTTGCTTATTAGTTCTAAAACGCTAGTTACGCTTCCGGGTTTATTCTCCAAACGGAATTCGACCAACACTATTTTGGTGTTTACGTCTCCGTTTGAAAGATAGCCTATTTCCTTTAATTTTTCGTTTGCCCTTTCGAATTGCGACTCGTCGCCCTCTACCTCTGTAAAGAGAGTATGCGAGTCAACGGCTTTATTGTAACTTACTCTGATAATGTTTATTCCCAGTTCCTAAAAGCATTTGCTTGCCTTTAGAAAAGCTCCAATGTTATTCGGCATTTTGGTTGTGTACGTTTTTTTATACCGCTCTAGAGTTTATTTCTTTGGAT
Source organism: Clostridia bacterium (assembly GCA_017554545.1). GTDB lineage: Bacteria > Bacillota > Clostridia > Christensenellales > Borkfalkiaceae > UBA1259. Next base: position 14,121 of record JAFZIB010000115.1, on the reverse strand, counting down.
TTTACCGCTTATAGTCTTGGGAAGTTCGTCGCGGAACACAACGACTCTAGGATATTTATAAGGAGCAGTATGGTCTTTTACGTATTCTTGAATTTCTTTCTTTAATTCTTCGCTTGGCGTAGTTCCTTTAGTTAATACGATACTTGCCTTAACTACTTGCCCACGGACTTCGTCGGGTACTGCGGATACGCCACATTCTAATACGTACGGAAGTTCCATTATTACCGATTCAATTTCGAAAGGTCCAATTCTGTAACCACTAGATTTGATAACGTCGTCAACGCGTCCTACGTACCAGAAGTATCCGTCTTCGTCACGCCATGCAGTATCGCCGGTGTGATACAAGCCGTCGTGCCACGCCTCGTCGGTTTTCTCTTGGTCGCGATAGTATTCTCTGAATAGTCCGCAAGGAACTTCTTTGTCGGTATGGATTACGATTTCGCCGACTTCACCTGCAGGAACGCTATTTCCTTCGCTATCTACTACGTCAACGTCGTATTGTGGGTTTGCCTTGCCCATAGCGCCAATTTTCGGCGTAGTGCCGTTAAGATTTGCAATAGCAAGGGTGGTTTCTGTTTGACCAAAGCCTTCCATTATTTCAAGTCCGGTTGCTTCTTTAAACTTGTTAAACACTTCGGGGTTTAATGCTTCGCCAGCAGTAGTCATATGGTGGATAGACGATAGGTCATATTTAGATAGGTCGCCACGGATAAGCATTCTAAGCATAGTAGGTGGAGCACAGAAGGTGGTGATATTATACTCTGCAAACATAGGAAGAAGGTCGTTTTCGTCGAATTTATCAAAGTCGTAAACAAAAACTGCGCCTTCGCAAAGCCATTGACCGTATAGTTTGCCCCACAAAGACTTACCCCAACCAGTATCGGAGATGGTTAAATGCAAGCCGTCTCTTTCGCAACAATGCCAGTATTTTGCAGTTACGTAATGTCCTAAAGCGTAGGTGTGCTTATGCGACGCCATTTTTGGATTTCCCGTAGTTCCTGAGGTAAAGAACATAAGCGCCGACTCGTCGCCACTTGAACAATCGTCTGGACGGTCGTATTTTCCTGAGAATAGGCAATATTCCTTATCAAAGTCGTGCCAGCCTTCTTTTGCACCTCCAACCATAACGAGAGTTTCTACTTGAGGACATTTTTTTGCAGCGCTTTGAGCATAGGTGTAGGTGTCGCCGTCGGCAGTACAAACGATTGCTTTTACACCTGCTGAATTATATCTATATTCAAAATCGTGTTCTTTTAGTTGGTTGGTTGCAGGAATTGCAACTGCGCCGAGTTTATGGAGCGCGACCATACAGAACCAGAATTGATAGTGGCGTTTAAGCACGAGCATTACTTTATCGCCACGCTTAATTCCTAGCGAAGTAAAATAGTTTGCAACTTGATTGGACGCGCGTTTAATATCCTTAAAGGTAAATCTACGCTCGAACTTATTTCTATCGAGGTGTAGCATTGCAAGCTTTTCGGGATGTTTTTCGGCAATTTCGTCCACGATATCAAAGCCGAAGTTGAAAGAATCGGTATTTTTAAATTTAACGGATAAAAGTCTGCCTTGCCCGTCTTCTTTGGTTTCAACGAACTTTTCGCAAACGAGTTTTTCGCTCTTTTTAGCGTTGATTACGCTCTTTCTAACCACCGTTTCGGCAGAATTGTCGCCCGACATAACTACTGCAACGAAAGTGCAACTTTTTCCGTCAACTGCAATCATACCGTGTGGCAAAGATGAATTATAATAAATGCTATCGCCTTCTGAAAGAACTTCTACGTGGTCGCCAACTTGAACCTTAAGTTTACCGTTTAACACGAGGTCGAATTCTTGACCGCTATGCGTAGTTAAATGGATAGGCTTATTTTGTTGGCTTTGCGAATATTCGTATGTAACGTAGTAGGGCTCTGCCAGTTTATCCTTAAATTTAGGCGCAAGGTTTGCTATATCGATTCCGTCTTCCTTTGCCGTTTCTTGACCTTGACCTTTTCTCGTTACGGTGTAGGTGGAAAGTCTTGCCGAACTGCCTTGTAAAAGGTCGGTCATTTCAACGCCGAAAGCAAGGGCGCATTTATGTATGAATGAAAAAGGGATGTCTTCTTTTCCGCTTTCATACGCTAGATATTGCTCTTCGCTTACGTTCGTTCTTTCGGTCATTGTATTAACGGAAAAACCCATAATTTCACGCAACTCCTTAATTCTCGTTGCGACTTCCGATAACTGATTTAAAGTGTTGTTTGTGTTCATGGTTACATACCTCCCTAATAAATTTATATACAATATATTTTTTTTCAAAAACAAAAACCCGTCTCAAGCTTACGCTTTGAGACGGGTATAAATACTCGCGGTACCACTCAAATTGTAGTTTTTTAACTACCACCTTCAGAGTCTATCAACTCCTATGCACTGACGTAGCAAACACGGAAAGCGCCTACTCGAATATATTTCTTTGGGACCTTCAGCTCGGAAGTGATAAGATTTCTATTTGTTTTTATCGGGATTTCACCATCCCCGACTCTCTGTGAAAACGCTTGATAGAATCCGTCTTCGTCGTAGCTTTTCTTATTAAGTTCGAAAAAAGTTTATCACTTTAAAAATGCTTTGTCAAGTATTTTTTATACGCTTACTAAAAATTTTTTTAATATTAAATTCCTTTCGCCCACCAAAAATCTATACTATATATTAGTGTTTTAAGTCATTTTTCGCCCTTTTAGGCGCAAGTTTAACTTTTTTTAAAATTTGATTTAATTTAGGGTTATATCTTTTAACTGTTCGTATTTACTTGATACGACTTTTTTAATTCCTAATATATTCTCGCCTTGCTCAAACGCCAAGTCGCTTAGTTTTTTGGCTAGATATATAGAGTCGGTAGAGAAATTTAGGTTTCCTAAATCGTGCATAGTTTTTCCGCTTTGTCTGCTACCCATAAAGTCGCCTGCGCCACGAAGTTTATAGTCGTATTCGGCAATCTTAAAGCCGTTTGCGTTGTCCTTTAAGATTTTTAGTCGCTCTATTGCCTCGGGGCTATTAGACGCCGACGTTAAAAAGCAATAACTCTTTTTATCCGACCTGCCTACTCTACCTCTTAACTGGTGTAGTTGACTTAGTCCAAAGCGCTCTGCATTGTATATTACCATAACGGTTGCGTCAGGCACGTCCACGCCGACCTCTATTACCGTGGTGGAAACTAAAAGACCGATATTTTTATTCTTAAACTCGTGCATTACCGCGTCTTTTTCTTTGTCTTTCATTTTGCCGTGTAAAAGTCCCACCGAAACCGAAGGTAACCTTTCCTTTATTTGCTCGTAAAGCTCGGTTGCAGACATAACCGTCCCTTCCTCGTCGCCCTCAACTTTAGGGCATACGAAATACACTTGACCACCTGCCTCTATCTGCTTTCTCACGAACTCTAGCATATCGGAGTATTTACTCATAGGAACTATATTAGTCTGAACGGGAATTCTTTCTTTAGGCTTATCTAGTATGGTCGTTATATCTAAATCGCCGTAAATGATTAAGGATAGCGTTCTAGGAATGGGCGTTGCGCTCATTACTAAAACGTCGGGATAATTGCCTTTGCTTAATAGCGCGCTCCTTTGCGCAACTCCAAAACGCTGTTGTTCATCACACACGCAAAGGGATAGGTTTTTAAACTGAACGTCCTCGGTTAAAAGGGCGTGCGTACCCACTACTATTTGGGTTAAACCCGAAGACAAATCTGCCTTAACTTGCTTTTTTTCTTTAGCCGTCATAGAACCTATAAGTAAAGACACGTTATAGCCCGAAAAGACCTTCTTAAAGGCGTTATAGTTTTGCACGGCAAGTACTTCGGTTGGCGCTAGCATAACCGCTTGAAACCCGCTTTTTACAGCCGAATACACGGCGCACATACTAACTGCAGTTTTTCCACTACCTACGTCGCCTTGTACAAGTCTATTCATTGCTTTGGGCGAATTTAAATCGGAAAAAATTTCTTTAACAGCCGACTTTTGCCCCTCGGTAAACTCGAAACTAAAGCTGTTTTTTATAAATTCGTTAAGTTCGGTTTCCGTTAGAGAATACCTATTGATTCTGACCTGTTCTCTACTGCTTTTTATAAACTTGTAAGCCGAAATTAAGGCAAAGTATTCCTCTACGGCAATTCTGTCGGATGCTTTTTGTTTAGAGAGCATATCGGAGGGGTTGTGAACCTCTTTATACGCCCAGTATAAATCGCATAAACTATATTTTTTTCTTAAGTTTTCGGGGATTATGCTAACGGGTTTTTCTACATCTACGGCAAGTCTTGCGCTATCTCTAACCGCCTTTTGCGTCAGGTTGCCTTTAAGAGAATATTGTGGCACGATACCCTTTAATCTAAACACCTTTTCGCACGGTTCAAAGGTTGGGTTGGTCATACTGACCACGCCGTCCTCTCGCCTTACTCTACCGTAAAATAAAAATTCTTCGCCAACCGTCAAGCGTTTGGCTACGTAGGGCTGATTATACCACGTTACAGGAAATATTAAACCTTCTTGTTCGCAATAAACCTTAACTAGCCCGCCTCTGCCGTAATACCTGATTTGAGGCTCGCTTATAATTTTTCCAACCGTTAAAACCACGTCGTTATGGTAGGCTAGCGCTAGGGGTTGCTTGGTTCTTAGGTCTAAATACGCGCGCGGAAAATACCGCGTTAAATCTGCGGTATTATATACGCCTAATTTATTAAAGTCTTGTTGGCGTTTCTCGTTTACGCCACGTATCTTGTTCAGTTCCATAACGATTATAAAAAAAGGGAAAGAAAATTTTCTTTCCCGTAGTTTTTATTCTAAAGAAATGTAGTAATAGTAAATGGGTTGACCGCCGTAGTGGAGTTCAACTTCGCACTCGGGATATTTTTCGCTAACGATTCGTTGCAATTCAAGGGCGTCTTCTTCCTTTACGTCTTGTCCGTAATAGAGAGTGATTATATCTTCTACGCTACGCAACTTTTCGATAAGTTTTAGGGTTACGATACTTACGTCTTTACCCGTAGCAAGAATCTTTTTGTTATCAAGTCCCATTACGTCGCCAACCTTAACGTCGAATCCGTAAAGTTTGGTGTTTCTTACGGCGTAGGTTACTTGTCCTACGGTTACCGAGTCTAGCGCGTGAATCATATTAGCCTTGTTTTCATCTACCGACAAGTCGGGGTTGAACGCTAGCGCAGCTACGAAACCTTGCGGAATATTCGTAGTAGGTATAACGTGAATCGTTTTGTTATTTACTAACGATTTTGCTTGTTCTGCTGCAAGAATAATGTTTTTGTTATTTGGGAAAACGAACACGTTTTCGGCATTGATTCTGGCAACTTCGTCGGCTATATCGCTTGCAGAGGGGTTCATTGATTGACCGCCTTCTATAACGCCGTCCACCATTAAATCCTTAAAGATTCCGGTAATGCCGTCGCCTGCGGAAACAGCCATCATGCCCATAAGTTTCTTTTCTTCCTCGTACTTTTTCATTAAAGCACGGTTTTGTTCGAGCATGTTTTCGATTTTTAATTTATCTAGTTCACCAAGTTCTAACGCGCGAGTGAGCGCAACGCCCGGTTGGTTGGTGTGAACGTGAACTTTAACGAATTCTAAGTCGCCTATCACGATTACGCAATCGCCGATAGTCATTAAAAATTCTCTTAGGCGCTCGATATCTGCCATAGTCGTTTGTTTATTTAAGTTTACGATAAAGAACTCGGTGCAATACGCGAACTCGATAGTGCCTAAATTCATTACGTCCACGTGTTCCATAGCAGTATCCGTGCTAGAAACGTCGGATAGAATTTCATCAGCGTTTACCGTTTCGCCGTTTAGCGCTTTGTTCATGCCTTCGAGAAGAAGAACTAAGCCCTTACCACCTGCGTCAACTACCCCTGCTTTTTTAAGTACGGGTAGCATAGTGGGAGTGAGTTCTACTGCGGTGTTTGCCGCTGAGATTACTTCGGGAAGGAAGGTTTCGAAGTCCTTATGCTTTCTATAAATGCTTGACGCGTGCTCGGCAGCCATTCTAATAACGGTTAAAATAGTGCCTTCTTTAGGTTTACTAACCGCGCCGTACGCAATTTTTGCACCGTTCATTAGTGCGTTTGCAAATACTTTGGTATCAATCTCGGTCGCCTTTTCGAGCGTTTGGCAGATACCTCTAAAAATTTGAGATGTAATAACGCCAGAGTTTCCTCTTGCGCCTCTTAAAGCACCTTTACTTATTGCCTCTGTGATTTCGGGAATTTTGTTGCTTTGTACTCTTGATAACTCTTTTATTGCCGATTGCACGGTCATTGACATATTCGTACCGGTATCGCCGTCTGGAACCGGGAATACGTTCAACGCGTCTATACTTGCTTTATTTATTTCGAGAAGTTTTGCCGCAGTCATAAACATTGACCTTAGCATTGCTCCGTTTATCGTTTTTTGCATATATAATCTCCTACTCGAAGGGAATATTTTAGATTAATAAAGGTTATCTTTGAACGCCTTTTACGTTGACGTTTATGCAGTCTACTATCATTCCGGTAAAGCGTTCTACTTTATACTTTACGCTATCTTTTAACGCTTCTACTACGGCTTTTATAGATACGCCGTATTTTACGATTACAGACACGTCTATAGTAATTCGGTCGCCCCAAGTGTGTATTTTAACACCCTTGATATCTTTGCCGAATTTCAACCAACAACCGATTGCGTCTATCAATCCTTTGTGCTCAAAGTCAACGATACCGTAGCAATCTAAACCTATATGGCTTACAAAGTTAGCAATAGTCTTGTCGGTAATTATTATTTTGCCGTATATGTTGTTCGTTTTAACCGCCATGATAACTCCTTATATTTTTCTACCCTATATTTTACACTATTTGATTGCTTTTTGCAACACTTTAAGCTCGAATTTTCCCTTTTTTGATTTTTAGTAAAACATTTGTGCTAAAAATTTAATAAATATCGCTAAAAAAGTTGCTTTTTATTCAATAATATGGTAGAGTATTTGTTGCAAGTAGAATTATATTCCAATTTGGAGGTAGATAAATATGAGTAGAGTTTGTTCAGTATGTGGTAAAGGTAAACTTTCGGGCAATTTGGTTAGCCACTCTAACCGTAAAACCCCTAAGCTTTACAATGCAAATCTTCAAAAAGTTAGCGTTAAAGACGCTAAGGGCAACGTTTCTAAAGAATACGTTTGCACCAAGTGCTTAAAAGCTGGCAAAGTAGAAAGAGCATAATTATTTTTGCATAAATTTAGGTGGCAAAATCGCCACCTTTTTTATTTTGTTTTTTTTCCTAAAAAGTAATCCCCCTTATTTTAAGAGGGATTTTTTATTCTTGCAATAGATTGCCTTCTATATCGAAAAGTTTGATTTTGCCGTCTTGCAACGTTAAATAAGAAGATTTAGTACCGTTTTTAGGAAGTGATACCGAGCCTGCGTTAACGTAGATTGTTCCGTTCTTTTCTTTTATAAAGCCCGTATGAAAATGCCCGTAAACTACGTAGTCGAATTTGGTTTTTGTGGGAACATCTATATTGTTTACGTGCCCGTGCGTGAGATAAAAGGTTTTACCTCCACTAATTAGGCAAGCGTTTTCGATAAAGTCGAATTCCGATATTAGCGTATCGACCTGACTGTCGCAATTGCCTTTTATAACCATTAAGTCCTGCTTTACGTCGTTTAAGATTTGGGCGACTTTTATAGGGTTATATTCGGTTGGCAACGGATTTCTCGGGCCGTGATTATACACGTCGCCAAGAAGGATTATTTTATCGGCTTCTTGAGTTTTTGCCTGCTCAACTATTTTTTGAGCGTAATAACTTGAGCCGTGTAAATCCGAGGCTATTAGAAATTTCATAACTTCTCCTTTAATTTTATTCAATTAGGTCTTTAATTACTTCGCTTGCAATAATTAAACCTGCCGCACCCGGAACGAAAATCATTGAAGGCGGGGCTTTTTTGCCGTCCGCTTTCGTTTGGGTTTCTTCGGGATTTTCTACGCCGAAACTCGTAGGTTCGTCTGAAAAAACTACCTTAAGCGACTTTACGCCCGCTTGCTTTAATTCTTTTCGAACGACTCTAGCCAAGGGACAGCCTTCGGTTTTATAAACGTCCGTCACTTTTAGTCTTGTTACGTCGAGTTTTCCACCCGTTCCCATACAACTAATGATTGGCACGCCTAAATCTTTTGCCCTTTTAATAAGTTCAATCTTTACGCCTACCGAATCTATTGCGTCCACAATATAATCGTAGTATAGTAAATTTATAATTTTTGCCTCGTCCGTGGTGATAAATCTGTCGGTTGTTTCAACTTTGGCGTTTGGATTGATAGATAGAACGTGCTCTTTTTCTATCTCTACCTTGCTTTTACCAACGGTTTCTTCGTTAGCGATTAACTGACGATTTATGTTGCTTTCGCTAACGGTATCACCGTCGAAAAGCGCAATCGTACCAACACCACTTCTTGCTAGTGCCTCCACTACGAATCCACCTACGCCTCCCACGCCGAAAACGGCAACGCGCGAGCGACTAAGTTTATTAAATTTTTCCTTACCGATTAAAGTTTCGGTGCGAACGAAGGGCTCTGCCATTATAGTAAATGTATGCCCTTTTTCTCGTTTTCTTTAATGCACTCGTCTGACCAGACCGACGATTGAACTTCGCCTATATGCGCTTTGTTTAGAAAGAACATACATAGTCTTGATTGACCTATGCCGCCGCCTATGGTTAGGGGTAAACTGCCGTCTAAAATGCTCTTACAATAGGGATTATCTAGTTTAGATAATTCCTTTTTCTTTTTGAGTTGTTTAACTAAACTCTTTTCGTCCACCCTAATACCCATTGAGGATACTTCTAGGGCGATACCTAAAACGTCGTACCATAAAAGAACGTCGCCGTTTAGCTTCCAGTCGTCGTAATCTGCCGCTCTACCGTCGTGAGGTTTTCCGTCGGAAAGTGGCCAGCCTATTTGATATACGAATACTGCGCCGTATTTCTTGGCTATCTCCGTTTCCCTTTGCTTTCTGGTTAGGTTTGGATATTCAGCCTCCAACCGTTTGGTTGAAACGAAAGTGATTTCGCTTGGCAAATCGTGCTTAAGTTGGGGATACTTTGTGTTTACCGCTTTGCTGACTTTTAAAATTGCTTTATAGATAGACTTAACCGTCTTTTTAAGGTAAGAAAGTTTTCTATCCTCTTTTCTTATAATCTTTTCCCAGTCCCATTGGTCAACGTAAACCGAGTGAATAGCGTCTAAGTCCTCGTCGCGTCTTATGGCGTTCATATCGGTATATAGACCGGTATTTTCGCTAAAACCGTATTTTGCAAGCGCCATACGTTTCCATTTTGCGAGCGACTGCACTATTTCCACTTCTTTGCCTAGCGATAGCACGTCGAAACGAACGGCTCTTTCGTAACCGTTCAAGTTGTCGTTTAAGCCCGTTTCGGGTTGTACGAAAAGGGGCGCGGACACCCTAGTTAATTTGAGCGCTTTTGCAAGTTCTCTCTCAAAGGTGTCCTTTATGTATTTAATTGCAATCTCCGTGTCGAGCAGACTAAGAGTTGGCTCGTATTGCATTATAAAATATCTCCTTTGTATAGAGGGAATTTATCTGTTAGTTTTTTAACTTCAGCTTTAACGTAGTCGAAACATTGTTCTTTCTTTTCGATAACGGTTGCGATTAACTCTGCAACTAATTCGCACTCTGCCTCTTTAAATCCTCTAGAAGTGATTGCGGGAGTGCCGATTCTTACGCCACTAGTTACGAACGCGCTACGCTTGTCGAAAGGTATTGCGTTCTTATTGCAAGTGATGTGCACTTCGTCGAGCATTTTTTCTAATTCCTTACCCGTAATTTCCTTGTCGGATAAATCGAGTAACATCAAGTGGTTATCCGTTCCGCCTGAAACCTGTTTAATACCGAGTTCGTTGAACTTGTTGCTCATAGCCTTAGCGTTTTTAACGATTTGAGTTTGATATTCCTTAAATTCGGGTTTTAACGCTTCGCCAAACGCTACTGCTTTTGCAGCGATAATATGCATTAAAGGACCGCCTTGAGTTCCGGGGAATACTGCTTTATCGATAATTTTTGCGTATTGTTCTTTGCATAAAATCATACCGCCACGAGGTCCGCGAAGGGTTTTGTGAGTGGTGGTGGTTACGAAGTCTGCATATGGAACGGGACTAGGATGAAGACCACACGCTACTAAACCTGCAATATGCGCGATATCTACCATCATATAAGCGCCAACTTTGTCGCAGATTTCTCTGATGCGCTTAAAGTCTAATACTCTGGGATATGCACTTGCACCGCTTACGATAATCTTGGGCTTACACTCTAGGGCGATTCTTTCTAAATCGTCGTAGTCAATCATACCCGTCTTTTCGTCAACGCCGTAGCCTACTGAATTGAAATATTTACCAGAAACGGTTACGGGACTACCGTGAGTTAAGTGTCCGCCGTGAGCAAGACTCATACCTAAAATGGTGTCGCCCGGTTGTAATACTGCAAAGTAAACTGCAAAGTTTGCGTTTGCGCCGCTATGAGGTTGAACGTTCGCGTGGTCTGCGCCAAAAAGTTGCTTTGCTCTTTCGATGGCAAGTTTTTCAACGATATCTACGTATTGACAACCACCGTAATATCTATGTTCAGGGTAACCCTCTGCATACTTGTTGGTTAATACGCTACCTGCTGCTAATAACACGTTAGCAGACACTACGTTTTCACTTGCGATAAGTTCGATATTTTCCTGCTGACGCATAAATTCTTTTTCGATACCTTCGTACACTGCGGGATCAAGTTGTTTAATAGAGTTGTAATCAATCATCTTTATATCCTTCCTTTGTTTTATATATGTTTTTTGTTTTACTTTAAATATTTTAAAACCATTTGCGATAGGCTTGCTTTAGAGGTTAAACCAATGGTTTTTTCCTTTAACTCGCCGTCCTTAAACAGCATAATGGTTGGTATTGATACTATGCCGAGTTCGGTTGCAAGTTTTTCGTTTACGTCTACGTCGCATTTTGCAACTACAACGTTGTCGCCTGCCTCTTGTTTAAACTCTGCTAGCACCGGACCTTGCATTTTGCAAGGACCACACCAAGTTGCCCAAAAGTCAACTAGCACGGGCTTGTCGCTTTCAAGCAAGTCTGCAAATTCCATTTCGTTGTTTATATCGATTATTCCGTTCATATTTTCTCCTTTATATCCTCGCTTTCTATACGGAGTATTTCCGCCGAAAAAGCGCTACTTTTTTTGAGTTTCTTATCTATTATTGCCAAAATAGTATACCACACGATAACACTTATTAAACTTAGAAATAATATCCAAATTTCGTTTTTGATAACTAGGATAGACACCACGGCGCTTAGCGCTATTAAAAGAAGTGGCACTAAAAAAACTAAAACGGACGCTAAAAGTCTTCCGCCCTCCCTTTTTTCGAAGGTGACCGTATCACCCTCTTTTGCTTTAGGAGTGTTGAGCGCGCTAAACTCCACGTAATTTACGTTCTTTCCAAAAACGCACATTCCGCACTTTGCGCATTCGTCTTTTTTATCTACCCTAACCGTTGCGTATTTGCCGTCGGTGCTAACTACTTTTCCCGTTTCGGTCATTTTACTCGCCTTTTATAAATTTGCCTATTTCGTCAAAGGCAATCATACTTTCGGTTCCGTCCGCCATCTTTTTGAGTTTAACAACGCCTTGTTCTAACTCGGTTGAACCTATAACGGCAACGAACTCTGCGCCTATTTTGTCGGCGTATTTAAATTGAGATTTTATACCTCTTTGCATATGGTCGATTTCTACCGATACGTTTTGCTCTCTAAGTTTGGTTGCTATTTCGAACGCCTTTTGATATTCTTTTTCGCCCATAGACGCAACGTAGAGTTTAACGCCTTCGTTTACGGGAAGATTTACGCCGGAGTTTTCTAAAAGCATAAGAAGTCTTTCGATACCTACGGCAAAGCCTACACCCGGCACGTCGTTCGCGCCGAACTCGGTGATAAGTCCGTCGTATCTACCTCCGCCGCATACCGTTCCTTGCGCGCCGATATTATCGGATACGAACTCGAAAACCGTTTTGGTATAATAATCTAAACCTCTAACGATTTTGGGGTTTACGGTGTATTCAACGCCTGCAAGTTGCAACAACTTTTCGAGTTTTGACATATGCTCTACACACTCGTCGCAAAGGTAATCTAATATTACGGGTACGTCTGCCGTTATCTTTTTGCAGTCGGGGTTTTTACAGTCTAAAACCCTGAGCGGATTTTTATTTAATCTTTCTTTACACAAGTCGCAAAGTCCTGAATAGTTGTATTCCATATATTTTTTTAACGCTTCGGAATACTTTTTGCGACAGTTTTTACATCCGATACTGTTTATAAATAAAGACACGTTTTTAACGCCTAGTCTATCTAGCAAAGTTTTTGCTAGAATTATTACTTCTGCGTCCACGTCTGCCCCGCTCGCGCCTAAAAACTCCACGCCGAACTGGTGGAATTCACGAAGTCTGCCCGCTTGAGGACGTTCGTAACGGAAACATTGAGTTATATAGTAGAGTTTAGAGGGCAACGCACCAGCGTATAAGCCGTTTTCTACGAACGCTCTGGCTACGCCCGCCGTTCCTTCGGGTTTTAGAGTTATTGAACGACCGCCTTTATCCATAAAGGTGTACATTTCTTTATTTACTATATCCGTAGTCTCGCCTATTCCGCGCAAAAAAACTTCGGTATGCTCGAAAGTGGGCGTACGAATTTCCTTTGCGTTGAATAATTCCGCTACTTCTCTTGCCGTTTTTTCTACGAATTGCCAATTTTTAGACTGACTTGGTAAAACGTCTTTCGTTCCTTTTGGTGCTATAATCATTTGGTCTTCCTTTTGGTTGTTTTTAGAATGTCTAATTACAAAATGTATTTCTTTAAGTCCTTGGTCTTTTTATCCATACCGAACTTGTTGACTACGAAGTTGCTATCTACGTTAACTACGTATTCTTGCTCGCCGTCGGCAGAGAAAGAAACCTCTTCTAATAGATTTTCTACGACGTTGTGCAATCTTCTTGCGCCGATATCCTCGCTAGTGGCGTTTAAGTCCTCGCTAATTTCGGCTATTTTTTCGATTGCGTCGTCGGTAAAGTTTAAGGTCACGCCATCAACCTTTAATAGCGTTGCGTACTGCAAGGTGATTGCATTTTTTGGCGTGGTTAATATTTTTATAAAGTCCTCTTTAGTTAAGCTAGATAACTCTACTAAAATAGGAAATCTGCCTTGTAATTCGGGAATTAAATCGCTAACTTTAGAAACGTGGAAAGCGCCCGCTGCGATAAATAGAATATAGTCGGTTTTTATAGCGCCGTACTTAGTCATAACAGTACAGCCCTCTACGATAGGTAAAATATCGCGTTGTACGCCCTCTCTCGAAACGTCTTGTCCGCCCGAATTGTTATGCTTTGCGGCGATTTTATCTATTTCGTCGATAAAAATTATGCCTTCTTGCTCGGCTCTACGAACTGCCTCCTCGTTGACCGAATCGTTATCGATTAGTTTGTCTGCCTCCTCCTCTATCATAAAGCGCTTTGCCTCTTTTACGGTCACTTTGCGCTTTTTGCGTTTTTTAGGCATCATATCGCCGAATATACTGCCGATACTTATCTCTGCGCCACCTGGAACTAACTCCATAGGCTTTGGCATATCTATCACTTCAATCTCGATTAATTCGTTGTCGTAGTAGCCTTTTTTAAGTCCTTCTAAAATATTTTGTTCAAAAATTTCTACCGGAGTTTCTCCTCTATCGAACTTGCGAACTTCGGCTAATATTTTAGTCAGTTTAGCGTTGACGGTTGCCGTTGCTTTTTCGTTAACCTTTTTAAAACGCTCTTCTTTTACTAATCTGACGGCGCATTCAACAAGGTCTTTTACCATTGACTCAACGTCTCTACCAACGTAGCCTACTTCGGTAAACTTGGTTGCCTCTACCTTTATAAATGGCGCACCTACGAGTTTTGCTAGCCTGCGGGCAATCTCGGTTTTACCTACGCCCGTAGGACCTTTCATTATTATATTTTTCGGCGTAATTTCTTCCATTTCCGCCTTGTCGAGTTGACTTCTTCTGTATCTGTTACGGAGCGCT
>JAFZIB010000114.1 GCA_017554545.1 Clostridia bacterium | reverse complement strand
GAAAAGACAACTCTTGGATACAATACAGACCAATACCTTGCATATTGTTTTAATGATTTATTTCAAAGTTATGATGCAACAGTAAATCAAAAAGGGATTAACATTGAGAATATTATATAGTAAGTATTCTTTATCCACTTTTTTGGTTCCTTTTTACACACGTGAATAATTGCCTTGTCAACGTAAAAGAGATTTCCTATTAGGGTGGTAAAAGCAAACAACACCATTGCTACGGTTATAAATATAGGGCCGAAACCACCTAGCGTTTTGGTTAAACACGCTTGAACGTAAGTAGCCTCTTTCATACCCTCTACGGGAACTACGCCGGACGACATACACATAAACGCCGTTGCCGTACAAATTAAAAGAGTATCGATAAATACCGAAAGAACCTGAACTAATCCTTGTTTAACGGGGTGAGAAACGTCTGCGGACGCCGAAGCGTTTGGCGCTGAACCTATACCAGCCTCGTTAGAATACAAGCCACGCTTTATACCGTACATTAAACACGAACCGCCAAGTCCACCAAAAATTGCTTTAAAATCAAACGCCTCGTAGAATATTTTTGCAAACACTTCGGGTATTGCTTTAATATTTATACAAACCACTACTATGGAAACGATTATATACGCTACGCCCATAATAGGCACTAAAAATCCGGTAGTTTTAACTATTCTTTTACCACCGCCAAGCAAACAAATTGCAACCAAAACGGAAACTACTGCGCCTATAATCCAAGGCGTAATTTTGCTGTCGTAAAAACTATAAATATCAAAAGTTGACTGCAAGTTATAAGACGCTAACATATTAAAGCCAACGCCGTAGGTTAAAATTAGCAATACGGAAAATACTATTGCAAGTGGCCTACACTTAAAGCGTTGTTCTATATAGTAAGAGGGTCCGCCATAACAACCGTTCGGGCCTTTCTTTTTATATATTTGAGCAAGAGTGCTTTCTACGAAGGCAGACGCACCGCCTAAAATAGCGATTATCCACATCCAAAAAATAGAACCGAAACCACCGAACATTAGCGCCGAGGCTACGCCTAAAATATTGCCCGTGCCTACTCTAGACGCCGTTGATACCATTAAGGCTTGAAAGGACGAAACTCCCTTTTTATCCTTTGGTTTTTCGGCTACGCTCGTTAGTTGCTCTTTGAGCGTCGCTCCTTGCATAAACTTAGTTCTAATCGTAAAATAAATACCGCCACCAACTAACAATATTATTAGCACGTAACTGTATAATACGGTATTGACGTTTGAAATAAATTCACTCATTTTTATTCTCCTACCTCGACATTATACTATATTTTGAAATTTTTTTCAACATAATCTGCAACTTATTAATTTTTTAGCAAAAAAAGGCGTTTGCAAGTGCAAACGCCTTTAATCGTTTATTATTTTACCATTTCGGATAGGTCGGTTTTATAAATCCATTTTCCACCGGTGAACTTTCCAAAAATATATTTATTGCAAGCAGATTCACAATTTATATAAAGTTTTCCGTTTACGAACGCCATCTCTTCGCTCATTGGAGCAACTTTATAGTCGTAAACTAGGCTCGCGCTGTCTAATGCAAACAGTTGTGTTTGTTGACCTAAAACCTTTATATTGCCCTCTGAATTTAGTTTAGTAATATCGTATTCTAAAATATGCGAAAAGGACACCGACCAGGAGGTCGAAAGGTATATTTTGTTGTTATACACGCTTAAGCCTTGAACTTGGTCGGGTAGCGAATAGGCTTTAACTACGTTAGCGTCAATTCCACAGGGTTGGGTTTTATCTAGTTTATACTCTACTGCTAAAGCTTGGTTATAATCTCCCGCCTTGGTGTTGAACTTATGGCTGTTTAAGGTTGGATAACTTCCTTCGCGGTAGAATTCGCCCGTGATTAATCTATCGCCGTATATCGTTACGAAAGCGTTCTCGATATAATCGTCGTCGCTGACTTTTAGTGAGAATACGCCGACGCAGTCTAACTTGTCGCCCGTTTTTGCAGATAACAAGTCGGCATAGTTATATACGTATAGACATGCGTCCTCCCCACCGGTCACGTAAACGTACATTCCACCGATAGCGATACCACCGCCGTGTCCTACGTAGTCCGAACCGTCTGGCATTTTTAGGGTTACTTTTTTAACTAGTTCGCCTTTATCGTTTACTAAATAAACGGGAGACGCGGAATGGTCGGTCATATAGCCTGCAAGAACAAACTGTTCGGTAGCCTCGTCGTAATGAAGACCTTGCGGAACGTAGCCTCCGCCTATTTCGGGAATTTTAAATCCCTTTTCACTCGCTCTATAATACTTGTTAACCGAGAGTTTAAAGTAGCCGATTGCTCCGCCGAATATTGCTAATATGCCAACGATTATGCTACAAAAAATAGTCAATTTTAACCAAAGCGCCATTTTTTTCTTTACTCTTATTGTTTGCTCCATAACTTCTTCCTTTGTAATTTATGTTTATAATATAGCAAAATACTCTAAATTTGTCAATACGTACGACAATTGAAGGGGTGGAATTTGCTTGACCAAAATAATATATCTATGATATAATTATTTTTGCAATAAAAATTTTGCATTTTTTTGTAGGGTTTTATTTATAATTGTAAACCAATTGCTTTTTAAGGAGATTTGTATGGAAAAAGTAAAGTATGGTTACAATAAGGCAGAATACAAAAAGTTTAATAAAAACGCATGGCTTTATTTAATGCTTTTCTCACTTTTGTATTGCACGCACTATTGTACCAGAGTAAACATGTCCAGCGCAAAAATACTTATGCCGTTTGATACGGCGCAAATAGGTATTATCACTAGCGCATTGTTCTGGAGTTACGGCGTTGGTCACTTGATTAACGGCAGACTTGGTGAAATAGTCGGCGTAAGACGCTTTATTATTTTATCAGTTGCCCTATCAATAGTTGCAAATATCGTAATGGGTTTCCAAAGCGCGCTTTGGGTAATCGCTCTTGTTTGGGGTTTCAACGGATTCTTCCAATCAATGGCTTGGTCTCCCGGAGTTAGTTCTTTAACCGCTTGGTGGGCAAGCGATAAGCGTGGTT
>JAFZIB010000004.1 GCA_017554545.1 Clostridia bacterium | reverse complement strand
GGCGATTTTGGTAAACTGTCTATATTTACCAAGTGGGGCGAAGTTGAGGGTGCAATAGACGTGGAGGCTACCAACTTTAACCCCAAACTCTACTACTATATAAGTGGCGATAAATACGTTCGCGCGTTTAACGACGACGGCGTGAGAGTTGCTCCAGCTGGCGAACCGTTATTCCTTGCAGCACTTGCAAAAGTTCCCATGCTCGAAGCGTTTGACTTAATCGACGAAAGAGTGGGCGACGTTATGGTTAACGAACTTTTAACCCATCTTGGCGGTGCAAATTTAACCGACGACTCTTTAATAGGAAATCTTTTAGAGGGCAAGAGGGTTAACGAGTTAGGCTCAATCACCACCGACGACGTTAAGGTTAGCCAAGTTTTAGGCAACGACGCAACTAGCGATATCGCAATAGTGCTAGAGGGCGCAACGGGTAAAAAATACGCAAACATTACGTTGGGCGACCTATCTGCAACCGAGTTTAAGTTAGACGAAGTAAAACTTTCAACCTTCGTTAACGAAAGCGAAGTGGGAGATTTGAGCAAGATTTTAGAAGACATTTTCCACGCAGACCAACCCGGCGGAAAGGCTTTTGACGAGTTGACTATTGCAGACTTGAGCGAGCTTAAGTTCGACCACGTGCATATTGCAACCGTTCTTCCAAAAGGGATAGACAACGCTATGCTCGTTGAGATTTTAGAGGACGAATTTAAAAAGCCGTATAAAGACATTATGCTCACCGACCTTAACGACTTTGATATAGACAAACTTCACTTATACAAGGTATTGCCGGACACCGATATCGACGACAATTTAAAGAGCATTATTTTAGACATTACGGGTTGTGACGATTATCACGATATATTCGTTAGCGATTTACACTCTCAACCGGGCGTAAACGTTATGGAAAAAATCAAACTTTCTACCGTTTTAGGTTCGAGTGGAAATTCTAACCCGCTACTTAAAGCATTAGTTGAAAAAGACGTTAGCGTTGGCGAATTAGCCGAGGCAATCGACAACTTAAAGATATGCGAAGTTTACGGTGCGAACGCATTCAAGACCGTAAACGGTTCTGCCCCTGCAGGCGCTATAAGATACAACAAAGAGGGCGTGACCTACACGTATAACGCAAACGGCAGTTATTATTTAGATAAGAGTGCGGGCATTTGGTTGCTAGTTGGTTACACGGCAGGCAATTACGACGAGGACGGAACGCCTATGACATATACCGAAAATTCGGTTACTATGGGCGCTTTGCAAAGCGGTAGCAACGTGGTTTCTAGCGCGTTCTCTAACGCAACCGTAAAACAACTTATCGATTGCGGTATAATCGTAAAAGCCGACGCTAGATTATACGCTAAAAAACTTTCGGAAGTTTTGAACACTTTAGGCTAATAAAAAAGGCGTAAATATAACGTATATATAACTTTATTATTAAAATAATTGACAAAAGGTAAAAATTTTGTTATTATTATGGAACTTGCGCGAAATAATCGCGCCAAAACCTTGCTTGCCATAGAGGTAAGCCGAATAAGTCCAGGAGGTAAAAAAATTATGACCAAGTACGAAATGCTTTTCATTCTTGATTGCGCTTTAACTGACGAGGCTAAAGAAAGCATCATCAAAAAGATGGAAGACTTAGTTACTTCAAACGGTGGCGTTGTAGAAAAGACCGACCGTTGGGGCGTTAAAAAACTTCAATACCCCATTAACTATAAGTCCGAAGGCTACTACGTTTTGATGAACTTTGAAGCAGCAACCACGTTAGTTCAAGAACTCAAGCGTGTTGTAGGTATCACCGACGGCGTAATCAGAAGATTGATTACAAAAAGATAAGGAAGGAAAAAAGTATGAACAAAGTTATTTTAGTGGGAAACTTAACCCGTGACCCCGAACTTAGCGAAACCCCAAGCGGAATTGCAGTTTGCAGATTTGCCATTGCAGTATCCAGAGATTTTGCTAACGCAGAGGGCAACCGCGAAACCGATTTCTTTAACATTACCGTATGGAGTGGAAGAGCGGAAAATTGCGGTAAATATCTAAAAAAAGGCAATAAAGTTGCTATCGTAGGCAGACTTCAAAACCGTACTTACGACGATAAAGACGGCAACAAGCGCTACGTTACCGACGTTGTTGCGTCAGAGGTTGAGTTCTTAACTCCACGTTCTAGCCAAGGCGAATTCGAAGGCGAAGAAGTTGTTACTTCTACCAGAAAAGAACGCCCCCAACTAGAAGCAATTGACGACAATCAACTACCCTTCTAAAGACTGCTCTAAATAAGAGCAAAAATTATTAAGGAGTAAAAAAATGGAAGAAAATACTAATGTAACCGCTACTCCCGAAGCAGCGGCTGCCCCTGCAAAAGAGGCAAAGAAATACGTTAAAAGAGTTCCCCGTAAAAAAGTTTGCGCTTTCTGTCAAGCAAAAACCGACGTTATCGATTATAAAGATATTAACTTACTTAAAAAGTACGTTACCGAAGGCGGTAAAATTCTTCCCAGACGTATGACCGGTACTTGCGCTAAACACCAAAGAGTTTTAGCAAAGGCTATTAAACGTGCAAGATTAGTAGATTTATTACCCTTCAAAGGCGAATAATTCTAAAAAAAGGCAAACTAAAAGAACCATCTTAGATGGTTCTTTTTTTGTCTTAAATTACTTTTTTAGTATAAAGCCTTTGTATTTATTTTAAGAACGCCTTAATCGTGCTAAACACCGATATTGCGGTCTTAAAATACAGGTCGGGGGAGATAGATAAAATTTCTTCTAAATCGGCAGGTTTATCAATGATGGAATAAACCCCTTTAACGCCCACGTCGTAGCATTTTTCGTAGCCTGCGCCAACGCTACCTACTATCGCAATAACGGGAACGCCTGCTTTTTGAGCGGGAAGCGCTACGCCCAAAATAACCTTTCCGTCAACCGATTGAGAGTCAATTCTGCCTTCGCCCGTGATAACGGCGGTAGCCCCTTGTAGAGCGTTTTTATATCCTATTATATCTAAAACTGTATTTATTCCCGACTTAATTTTAGCGTTTAAAAACAGCGTGAGCGACGCGCCTAGTCCACCGGCTGCGCCACCGCCTACCACAGCGTTCGCGTCGGCATTGAAATAGTCGTTAATAATAGCGCACCAGTTTTGCATACCTTTTTCTAACAATTCTACGGCGTCGCTATCCGCGCCTTTTTGAGGAGAGAAAACCCTAGTTGCGCCCTTTTCTCCGATTAAGGGGTTGGTTACGTCGCACAATATAGTAAAATTAACGTCTTTTAGGTCGATTGCGAAAGAACCGTCGATTTTTACTACGTTTATAAGTTCTTCGCCCACGCCTTTAGCGATAGAGCCGTCCTTTAATATAAACTTATAACCCAAAGCCGTTAAAGCGCCCAAGCCCCCGTCGTTGGTCGCGCTTCCTCCAAGCGTAACGAAAACGTTTTTATAACCCTTTTCTACGGCGTCTAAAATAAGCTCGCCCAGCCCGAAAGTAGTAGTTTTAAGGGGGTTGCGTTCACTTAAAGTTAGCATAGGTAAACCGCTACACTCGTTCATAGCGATTATCGCGCAGTCGTCAAACGCGCCGTATCTGGACTTAGTTTCTCTAAACAAGGGGTCTAAAACGGATTTTTCTATAATTTTACCGTTTTTATTAGTTACGATTGCGTCGAGAGTGCCTTCACCACCGTCTGCAACTAAAAAGGGAATAATTTCTGCATTGTCAAAAACCTTAGAACACGCGCTAGTTAGTATTTTATTAATTTGACTGCCCGTTAAACTGCCCTTAAATGAGTCGGAGGCTAAAATAAATTTTGGATTTTTCATTTTTTACGTGCTTTTTTTTATCGTTTTATAATATAAATAATTATAACCGTCAAACCAAAGGTTGTCAAGAACCATCTAATGTTTATTAATTGCAAAGAAATTTAAAAAAACCTATTGACAACGCAATGGAGTATAAACTATAATTGTTTTAGGTTTGGCGAGTTCAAATCTAAGTATATTTAAACTTCAGGAGGAAGTAAAAAATGGAATCAAAATTTACTGGCGGATTACTCGGATTAATCGGTATGGGAATTCTTACGGGTTTTCTCTGCACAATCACTTTAGGCTTGGCTACTCCTTGGGCTGTTTGCATGATGGTTAAATGGTTTGCTAGTCACACCGTTGTTGATGGCAAGCAACTAACTTTCGACGGCACTGGCGGACAATTATTCGGCAACTATATTAAATGGTTCTTATTAACCATTATTACTTGCGGAATCTACGGATTTTGGCTTGGCATCAAAATGATTAAATGGGTTGCAAAACACCTTCACGTTGTTGGCGATGGTTGCGCAGCAAGCCCCGTTATCTAATATCTAACTGATAGTAAATCAAAAAACAAACGAATAAGCGAGAGCAAATTTGCTCTCGCTTTTAGTTTTTTGTAATCCTTACGATTATTTAAGAAACAATATTGCAAAAATATTGAAAAATAATAAAAAAAATTAGATTTAACAATTGACAGTTGGCAATTTAATCGGTACAATGTTATTGATAAACCTTTAAGGAGATTATAAATGGATATTCAACTAAAAAAGAGAGCGTTAGAAGAATACAACAACCCTGAACTCGCAATACGTAGAGGCGGTGTAAACGGCAACGCCTTTTGGAATATACAAGCGCAAGCGTTTATGTATTGCCCGTCTTTTGATTTTGCGCCTTTAGCAGGTTGCGTTAGATATTTATTCGAAGCGAAAGACGAGACGGGTAAAACCTATACTTTTGAAGCAGATAACTCTTACGCACTTTTAACTCCCGTTTGGGACAAATTGGCAGTAGGTCAAGTAACCGTTTGTGTTTACGCTTTAGATAACGACGGCAACAAGTTAGAATTAATCGGTGCAAGAAGTTTCCACAAAGCAGCACCTTTTACGGGCGAATATCCCGACAAGGCGGTAGATTATCGCACTTGCGCTAAAAGAGCGTACGACTATTTGTTAACGATACCATACGTTAGCGATTGGGCAGAAGGAAAGTATAATACCGATTATCAACTAGGTATGTTCGTAACCAAAATGAATTCTGCAATCATACCCGCAATGCTCAATTACGCAAAACTAAGCCCCGAAAACGCGGAAAAAGCAATGGCAATTGCTAAAAACGCCGCAGACTTTATGATAAAGGTATCTGCGCCTGCAGGTTCTCCGTTAGAAGGTTTGCCTCCCACGTATTATTTTACCGACGACGTGGATAATATCCACAAGCATCACTCGGTAGTATCGCAAAGACTATCCACTACGATGCTTATCTATCCATGCTCGGCAGGTAACGCATATCTAAAATTATATGAAGAAACAAAAGACAAAAAGTATTTAGATGCAGCAATAAAGATTGCCGAATACTATAAAGCAAACGTTTGTGAAAACGGTTCATGGCATCAAATGTTGGACGTAAAAACGGGTAAATCACTCGTTCCACAATATGCAGAGCCATCGCCGATATGTGGCTTCCTATATTGGATGTACGCTGTCACCAAAGACGAAGCGTATAAAACTCTTGCCGAAAACGGTATGAATTATTTAAAGAATAATACCTTAAAAGAATTCCACTGGGAAGGTCAGTTTGAAGACGCAGTGCTATCATCACACTATTCAAATATGACGCACTTTACGGCAAGCTTTTTAATTAAGGATATTGTTGAGCATTACGCTGACGACGAAAAGAAAGTTGAAAGCGCTAAAGAAATGGCACGCTATATCGAAGACCAATTCGTCGTTTGGGATAAACCTTTAAAATATAATAGGTCTAGCGACACTAAAGAATGGTTTTATCCATCAGCGGTTGAGCAATACGCGTGGTACGTGCCAATCGACAGTTCAACGGCATCTGTTTTAGCTACTTTTACTAACATGCATAAGTTAACCAAAGACGAATTGTACTTAGAAAAAGCAAAGGCTTTGGCAAACTCTATAACTAGAATGCAAAATAAAGAAAACGGTTTAATTCCTACTCACTGGAAGACCAAAGATTGTATTCAAACGGGTGGCGACTTGTGGATTAACTGCATAATCGCAACTGCAAATAGATTGTTTGCTTTTGCTGAGTACTTAGATTCCTTAAAATAAAAAAACAAATCGTGCGATAAAGTTATATTGCACGATTTTTATTTGTGGCAAAGCGCCAAAACTTATTCATTATATATTATATATGCATAAATAAAAGCGAGTGCAAATTGCACTCGCTTTTTAAGTTAGTTTGGCAGATAATTATTCTTTACCAGCAAGTTTTTTATAGGTTGCAAGACGTTCTTTAGCAGAATCTTCGGTTTGCTTAAAGAGGTCGTTAGCAACTTCAGCGCCTTGAGTTTTTACAAGCGAAGTGTATCTGGTTTCGCCTTGTAAGAATGCTTGGTAATCGCCAGTTGGGTCTTTACTATCTAAAGTAAATTCGCCGGTTTCGGGATTATATCTGTAAAGGTGCCAGTAACCACATTCAACGGCAGCCTTTTCTTCGAGTTGGCTCTTAGACATGTTGATGCCGTGGTTGATACATGGAGCATAGCAGATGATAAGTGATGGGCCGTTGTATTTTTCTGCTTCAGAAAGTGCTTTTAATAATTGAGCAGGGTTAGAGCCCATAGCACATTGAGCAACGTAAACGTAGCCGTAAGACTTAGCAATCATACCAAGGTCTTTCTTCTTAACTCTCTTACCAGCTGCAGCGAACTTAGCAACTGCACCGATGTTGGTTGATTTAGATGCTTGACCACCGGTGTTAGAGTAAACTTCGGTATCAAGAACTAAAACGTTAACGTCTTCGCCACTTGCAAGAACGTGGTCTAAACCGCCGTAGCCAATGTCGTAAGCCCAACCGTCACCACCGAAAATCCAAACGGATTTCTTAGATAAGCAGTCTTTATCTTCGATAATAGCCTTAGCCTCGGGAGCGCTAGATTTTTCTGCGATAGCAAGAAGTTTTGCAGAAGCAACTTTAGAAGCTTCTCTATCGTTGAAAGCGTTAATCCATTCTTCAGCAGCCTCTTTAGCAGATGCGTCGGCGTTAGCAAATGCAACTACCTTATCTTTAAGAGCGTTTCTTCTAGAAGTGTAAGCAAGGTTCATGCCGTAGCCGAATTCAGCGTTGTCTTCGAATAAGCTGTTTGCCCAAGCAGGACCTTTTCCGGCCTTGTTGGTGGTGTAAGGACAGGTGGGAGAAGAACCGCCGTAAATTGAAGAACAACCGGTTGCGTTAGCGATTACCATATCTTCGCCGAAGAGTTGGGTAATAACCTTAACGTAAGGAGTTTCGCCACAACCAGCGCAAGCGCCAGAGAACTCGAATAAAGGAGTGCAGAATTGACAACCTTTAACGGTTTCTTTCTTGAACTTAGAAGTATCTGCTTCAGGAAGGTTAACGGTGTATTCCCAGTTAACGTCTTCTTTGTTTTCTAAAGACTTAGCAAGGGGAACCATCTTAATAGCACCGCCGTCTTTAACGGGACATACGGTAGCGCAAACGCCACAACCCATACAGTCAAGCGGAGAAACTTGCATTTTGTATTCGTATCCGGGAAGACCGATAGCGGGCTTAGTGGTAAGAGTTTCAGGTTTTGCTTCGCCAACTTTAACTAAAGCAGGTCTTAAGCAAGCGTGAGGACAAACGAACGAACAGTTACCGCATTGAATACATTTGTCGATTAAGATTTCGGGAACGGTTACTGCTACGCCACGTTTTTCGAACTTGGTAGTACCGGTGGGAACTGAACCGTCTGCGTTAAATTGAGAAGATTTAAGTTTGTCGCCCTGTAAGTAAAGGATAGGCTTAATAATCTCTTGATAATATTTGTCTTCGTGACCTTTAACCATTTCCGCACCGCAAGTAGCGTTAGCCCAAGATGCAGGAACGTCGATTTTAACTAGGTTGTCGCCACTAGCAGAATCGATAGCGTCGTAGTTCATTTGAACGACTGCGTCACCCTTTCTACCGAAAGACTTTTTAGCCATATATTTCATATATTCAACGGCCTTTTCGTAGGGCATAATTTGTGGGTTAACACGGAAGAACGCAGATTGTAAAATGGTGTTGGTTCTACCCTTAAGACCTAAACCTGCGGCAATCTTAATAGCGTCGATTACGTAGAGGTTAATGTTCTTTTTAGCAATATCTTGCTTAACTTGAGCGGGAAGGAAATCTTCGAGCGCTTCAACGGTAGTAGCGTCGGTATTGATAAGGAAAGTACCGCCTTCTTTAATATCGCTGGTCATATCGTAACGAGTGATATACGAAGGGTTAGAGCATTGAACGAAGTCTGCACTATCAATTAAGTATTCACTTTGGATAGGAGTATCGCCGAATCTTAAGTGAGAAACGGTAATACCACCTGATTTTTTACTATCATAGAAGAAGTATGCTTGTGCATGCTTGTCGGTATAGTCACCGATAATCTTGATAGAGTTTTTATTAGCACCAACAGTACCGTCTGAACCTAAGCCGTAGAACTTACAAGAAGTTGAGCCTTTAGGAGCAGCGTCAAACTTTTCGCTGAAATCAAGCGAAGAGTTGGTAACGTCTTCGTAAATACCAACGGTGAAGTGGTTTTTGGGTTGGTCAAGCATAAGGTTTTTGT
>JAFZIB010000113.1 GCA_017554545.1 Clostridia bacterium | reverse complement strand
CAGAGAATACCAAACGAGATTAGAGGATGAGAGCGTAAAAATAATGCCGGCGTACGAGGTGTCCATACGCAAACTTGCAGCATACGAGAACGCCGACAATTTCGACGTTGACGAAGAATTTGAACTTCTCGGCGCAGAACGATTAGAAAGAGGATTCGTAGAAGAACAACCCTACGTAGATTAATATTAATAAGGTAAAAATATAAAAAATTAAGCGCGTGGCGAGTTGCCACGCGCTTAAAGTTTATTTATTAATCATTTTTCTTTTTTAATAATAAGAAGGTAGTCGTTCCAAAAGTGCAAGTCAGCGTTGCTAAAACTATTATAACGTTTCTAATAGATTTAGTGGGCTGGATAATCGCGTCTTCCTCAATGTAACCGGTAATCCAAAATCCGCTGTTTAAGAACTGAATTTTAACTACTCCGTTCTCTTTAGATAAAACTCTAACCGTTTCGCCCTTTTCTAGCGTGCCTATCTGTAATAAGAAACCAGAGTCTAAATAAACCTTAGTAGTTTTAAGTTTTTCGTAGGTAAACTCGGTAAACGGCGTAACGCTAATCGGTTGCAAGGTGGTAAAGTTAACGGGGACGTATCCAAACACGCTCACTCCATTTCCAACGAAATTTGCATAGTAGTATTCAATTCCTAAAAACTTAACCGTTTTATAGGTGGATATAGTGTCGCCCTTTGACAACCTAACCGCGTTGCCGTTAGCAGATTGTAGCGCGTAAGTGTCCTCGGGCGTTATAACGGGTAAGAAATATCCGTTAACGTCGGTTGCTACGTACGCCGTGGAAGAAATATTTACTTGCTCTAAGGTCGTTTTAGTCAGTCCGCCCTTGTTTGCTAAAACTACGCCTTGTTGACAAACCAAAACGTCAAGATTTAACGACAAAATACTATCTAAAACTAAATAATGTTGTTCGGATTTTGCTAGGTCGATAAACTCAAAAGTTTCCGCGCCGGCGTTAACTAAATATAAATTAGTGTTTTTTGCCGTGCAAGCGCTAAGTTCGTTAGGCGCGCTGTTGCCTGTAGTCTTAAAAGTTTGTGGAACTAATATATCGTCAATTGCCTTGTTCGTTAAGTCGTCTATTGCGTAAGACCTTTCCTTATCGGCGTCTAAAATCAAGCAGTCCTTTTTGTCGAAGGATAAGGTTATGCTAGTTGCACCGCTAACCGTCTTAACCAAAGCGTTTGCCACGCTACCCGACGCCTGCGTGTAAATTCCGTTGTCTTTTAACAGATAGAAATTACCAACTAGGTCAGAAGTAATTTTCTTTACCGACTGGTCGTGCGTAATAATCTTTCCAAAAACGTTAACGCCTATGGCGAAACGGTGCGGGGTAGTCCTAGCGTATTCGCTTGCGCCAACCCTAAAGTCGTTAAGATTAAAGTCGTCCTTTTTAAAGTCGTCTAAAGTAAACTTAAACACCCTACTCGTGGAATCGGAGAAATTTGCAAGAACGTAGAAATATCCGTTTTGATAAGTGGTGTCGGTGATAGTGCCGTCGCAACTAATCTTAGTAGAAAGGACGGGCTTTATCGAAGAAAAATCGTAAAGGTAGAACCCGTCTTCCACGGCGGATATTAGAGCGCCCTTGCCTAAAGTAATCATAGTGGGCATTACTCCATCGAAATCCCTTGCGAACAAGTGGGAGTAGCAATTTCTGTCAAAGTAGTCAAAGTTTTCGTTCGCGTTGGTAAGCATTATACGGTTTTCGCCAAGCACGGCTATATAAGAGGAGTATCTTTCGATATCAATATCCTTTTCGCTAATGCGGTTAAAAGCCGTTTTTCCTTTAGAAATGGCAAAACCGGTGTAAACTAGTTGGTCGCCGTCAATTTCGAACTGTTGCACGGCGCCTATCTCGGCGTCGCAAATTAGCGCCTTGTCTTGATAGAACGAAATAGTGGTAGGCGCTTTTACGTTGCCTAAATCAAAATCTTGTTCTTGGGGTGAATTTAGTGCGCTAATAGTTTTGTCGGACGCAACCTTTTTAACTAAAGAACCTTCGGTAAAATATACCGCGTCGCCACAAGTGGCTAAAACGGACGGCTTAGATGTTAAGGGTATGTCCTTGTTAGCGTTTTCCAGTTTATAAGCGTTTGCGTTTTTGGTGTAGCATTGTAACTTGCCGTTGCTAACTAAATAAACGCTATCGTTATCGTCAATGCCAACGGGGGTAAGGTCGTCGGCGCTACTCGTTATTTCGCAAACGAAATTTAAAAGGTTTTTATTATACGCGTACGCGTTAACCACGTGCGAAGATATGGTTATTAAATATCTTTCGTTAATATCGAAATATTTACATAAAATAGGACTGCCGTTATAGGTGAGCATAACGGGACTAGCGCTAAGGTCGGATAAGTCGATGGCAAACAAGCAAGTGTCGTCTGAAACGATTAACCTTCCGTCGTTAGTCGCTCTCATAAGCGAGGGATTGTTATAAACCAACTCGTCGTATTTAGAGTAAGCGCCGTTAGAATAAATCCAAAGCGTCTTATCCTCTCTAATAATAGCGTAGCCACCGTCGAAGGCAACGGCGTCCTTGGGCGTATAACCCTCAAAATCAAAAATTTCGCAATTACTGCTAGGGAATTGAAGGGTAGAGGGCGTTTCCGCATAAGCTTTGGGCGCGTTGCTCGTTAATAAAAAAGCAAAACAGCCACAACTAATAGCGAGAAAAACGATTAATATGTAATTTTTAATCTTAGTAAAACTTTTCATAGATAATATTTTATCACATAAAAAGTCGTTTGTCATTAATAAAATAAAAATTTTTTATCTTAAAAAGATAAAAAAGCATCAGTAGGGAAACACGAATTTAAAACGATTAAAAAATCAAACTTGACAAAAACTGTCATAAACGCAGTTATATAATAAGCACAAGCACGAACAAATGTTCGTATAACGCCAAATTATAATCCTTATCCCTTGCAAACGCAATAGGGAAATGACCTAAATTTACATTTTTGTACAAAATAATTTATTTTTGTACAAAAATTGACATTTAGCGATTGACCTTAGTGTTTTTAATGTTTATAATTAGGTTGTTTTTCGCGGAGCAAAATATTTTTAGGAGTTTTATTATGAACGCAACTTATGCTAAATGCTTATTATTTGCATACCCACATCTTTTGGAATTATCTGAACAAATTGACACTATCGTAGAAAAAAGAGCGTTATCGTCTATGACTAATTTTAAGCCGTGTATAACGCTATGCGACGAGATTTTAGATTTAACCGAACAAAAAAAGAATTTTTTAAAAATTTATTTGATTTTGAACAAAATTGTAGAAAAACTTTCCTTTCAGGAGAAAATTTATTTAGATTATAAGTATTTTAAGAAACTTTCGAGTGCTGACTACGAGGGCTACGATTTTTCTAGCCGAAATTATTTTCGCAAACAGATAAAATTAGTTAATAGGATTGCCGACCAGTTAGAGAAGGAAGGGATAGACGACGGGTTCTTTTTAGATAAACTTTTATCTACCGATTTTTTTGCCGAAATGCTTAAAAGGGTAAAAGATTACGAGATAAAGTCGTATAAAAATAAACCCTTGCAAGAAAAGTTGGCAAGGGCTAGCTTGATTAGTCGGGAAAAGACAGAACAAGTAATTGAAGAAAAACAAGACTTTTTAGATTATTCTTCGTCTAACGCGCGAATAGCGTAGAACGAGTTAAATTGATTACGAATCTAACTCGTCGAACACCGAAACCGCCGTATTTGAGGCGGTTTTTCTTTTTATAACGGCAAACGCGCCTATAATTCCGGCAAGTAAAAGACTTATTAATATTGCGATTTTAAGGGTTTTATAGTCCGAGGTAGTTTGGCGGGGCGTTTCGGTCGTGGGGGCTTGCGCGATAGGATTTACGGGCGTGGGGTGGTCGGTGACGATAAAGGGGGAGATAGTACTTTCTTTAACGTATCCCGTCTGTCCTAAATAGCAAACGAAAAAAACCTGTTCTCCGTTAACTATATCGGCTTTTCCGTAATAGCCTAATTCTCTATCGGGGAAAATTAGCCGTTCTGTAAAAGTGCACTCTGGATTAGAGTATAAAGTGGTCGTTTTTATAGTGGTAATTTTTTGGGTTAAAAAAGGGGAAACGGTGGGCGAAGCGCACTCGGACAGTTTAGAAATTAAAACGTATCCGTCAATGGTGGGCGTTAGCGAGTGGTCGTAGCACTCCACGTGAGCGTATTCTCCTTGGTGCTCCAAAACTTTAACGTAATAAGAATAGGGCAGATAGAATAAAAACCCCAAGCCGTCCTTTTGGTTATAGATTGCCGTGTCGTAGTCGGTAACGCGCATAAAATCGTAGTTTACTACTTGCTCTGCGTAAACGGGCAAGGGCGCGCTAACGGTAAATATGGCAAATAAGAATATTAAAATTAACGGTTTTTTAATCAAAAAGCAACCTCCCTTTCGTGATAAAAAGAATTATACGGCTATTAGGGAGGCGTTAATGGTATAAAAAGGTTAAAAGTTAAATTATTTTGTCAAAATTAAATTTAGGTTAAACGACTAAACAAATAAAACAAGCAAAAACGCACGAGGCGAAGGTTGCAACTAGGGAAATAATAATAGGCGTTAGTAACTTTTTTGTTTTTGCGCCGGCAAAATACACGGCTGCAATATAGAACACGGTCTCGCTACTGCCGTAAATAACGCAAGCGCAACGGGCAAGATAACTGTCCACGCCGTATGTGTTAAAAATCTCAGTCAATAGCGCTAGAGAACCGTTGCCCGAAAAGGGCTTAATAAGCACTAGCTTAGTTAGTTCCTTTGGAATGCCGAACACCTTAAGAATAGGCGAAACGACCGCCGTTACTCCGTCGGAAATACCGCTTATTTCAAACAGTTCGGTCATTACGAAAATGCTGACCAAATAAGGGAAAATCGAGGCTGCAAACGGGAGGGCAGACTTTGCGCCCTGGGTAAACGCGTCGTACGGCTTGACCTTCTTAAAAAAGGCGAAAACCAAGATGATAAAAAACAGAACGGGAATAAAATATCCGGACATTTAAGCCTTCCTTTTAACGAAAATTTTAACTAGTAAAACGCCCACGACCGAAGAAACCAAGGTGGCTAAAATAGTAGGCAAAATAATATCCGATGGCGAAGCCGAGCCCATGCTCGTTCTAAGAGCGAGAACGGACGACGGAATAAGTTGAACGCTCGTTGCGTTTATAACGAAGAACATAGCTATGGCGTATTCGGTGTTAGGGTATTTTTCGAGTTCTAAAACCGACTTGATTCCCATAGGCGTCGTAGCACCGCTCATACCGAGCAAATTAGCCGAAATATTAAGCGACATATAGTCGTTTGCCGAATCGGGCAACTCGCCGAACAAAAATTTATTGCAAGGTCTAAGTAGTTTTGCAATTTTTTTTGACAATCCCGACCTATCCATAAGTTCGAAAATACCCAGCCAAACGGCGTAAACCACCACCATTTTTAAGGTTAAGTTAAGAGCCTTTTCACCGCCCGATAGCATAGCGGATAAAACCGACTCGGGATTGCTGAAAATAAGCAAGGTGGTAGATAAAATTAGTATTATGCCGAAAATTATATTCATATATAAAACTTTATGCTTTAATATCCTTGAATATGAAGAATATTTGTGATAAAATATATACGGAAAATTATAGTAGAGAGGTATACTCTGTGAAAGATAAATATTATATAACCACGGCGATTGCATACACTTCGGGCAAACCGCATATCGGCAACACCTACGAGGCTATTTTAACCGACGCGATGGCGCGTTTTCGCCGTTATCAAGGCTACGACGTACGCTTTCAAACAGGTACTGACGAACACGGCCAAAAAATAGAAGAAAAAGCAAAGGCTGCGGGCACTACTCCCAAGCAGTTCGTTGACCAAGTAGCAGGTCAAATAAAGGATATTTGGGAGCAAGTTGGCGTTTCATACGATAAATTTATAAGAACCACCGACACTTATCACGAAAAGCAAGTTCAAAAGATATTCAAAAAACTCTACGAACAAGGCGATATTTACAAAGGCTCGTACGAGGGTAATTATTGCACGCCTTGCGAATCGTTTTGGACGGACAGTCAACTGGTTGACGGCAAATGCCCCGACTGCGGTAGAGAAGTGGTTAAAGCAAAGGAAGAGGCGTACTTTTTTAAGATGAGCAAATACGCCGATAAATTAATGCAATACTACGAAGAACACCCCGATTTTATCGTGCCCGTATCGCGTAAAAACGAAATGGTAAACAACTTTTTAAAACCAGGACTTCAAGACCTATGCGTTTCAAGAAGCACTTTCAAGTGGGGCATACCCGTAGATTTCGACGATAGACACGTCGTTTACGTTTGGCTCGACGCGTTGACCAACTATATAACCGGTCTAGGATACGACGTTGAAGGCAATCACGATAAACTCTATAACGAATACTGGCAAAACACCACTCACGTTATAGGTAAGGATATAATCCGTTTCCACACTATTTACTGGCCTATCTTCTTAATGGCGTTAGGTTTGCCGTTGCCCAAACAAGTTTACGGACACGGTTGGCTACTCCAAGAAGGCGACAAAATGAGTAAATCTAAAGGCAACGTAATCTACGCCGACGATTTGGTTAAATTCTTTGGTAAGGACGCCGTTAGATACTACGTTTTAACTGCAATGCCCGTAGATAACGACGGCTTGATATCCTATCAAATGGTAATAGACGCCGTAAATAGCGACCTGGCAAACGTTTTCGGCAACCTAGTTAGTAGAACTATCGCTATGAGCAATAAATATTTCGGTGGCGTAGTAGAAAATAAAGGCGTAGCCGAAGAGGTTGACGCAGACCTTATAAAAGTAGTGACTTCTACCAAGGCAAAAGTCCTTGCTAAAATGGACGAGTGGAAGGTTTCCGACGCTATTAGCGAAATCATATCGCTATTCCGCAGAGCCAACAAGTATATCGACGAAACTATGCCTTGGGCGTTAGCAAAAGACAGCGAAAAGCAAGACAGACTTGCAACCGTACTATACAATTTAACCGAAAGTATAGTAATAGGCGCGTCGCTTTTAGTGCCGTTTATGCCCGATAGTTGCGCAAAAACCATCGAGATGATGGGCGCGACCTTAAGAGCGTTCGACGACGCGGACAAATTCGGACTTTTAGGCAAAGTAAAAGTGACCGAAACCCCCGAAATGCTGTTTGCTAGAATAGACGCCAAAGTTTTGCTTGCAGAGGTAGATAAAATGGTAGAAGAAAGAAAACAAAAGGCTAACGCCGAGGCTCAAAAAGAACAAAAGCCGGCAAAAGCACAAATAGAATTTGAAGATTTTAGTAAGGTAGAGTTGAAAGTAGCCCT
>JAFZIB010000112.1 GCA_017554545.1 Clostridia bacterium | reverse complement strand
GTTGCAATTACCAGAGCAAAAGAACGGCTTTATTTAACGCGCGCTAACAGTCGATATATGTACGGCAAAAGAGAGTATATGTTGGCGTCTAGATTTATAAAAGAAGGTCAACCTGCGCTATCTACGACTATTTCACAAAAAGAATCAAATAATTATCAAAATTCTTATAGTAATAGGTCGTATTACGACGACGATTACGCTGATAATAATTCTAGCGTTGGATATTCGTCGTCATACGCTAAAAACTTTGTTAAATCTAGTCTTCCTAAGGCTAATGTAGGGCAGATAAATAGTTATAGAGCCGGTCTCAAAGTTAAACACGCAAAGTTTGGAGAGGGTATAGTTATTACTACTAAGGGGCAAGGCGACAATTTAATCGTTGACGTTGCGTTTAAGGGCGTTGGTATAAAGTCGTTGTCGGCAAAATACGCGCCTATGGAGATTATTTAATATGGAAAGAATGAAAGAGTTAATCAAATTATTAAATAAATACGCTCACGAATATTACGTTTTGGATAATCCAACCGTTTCGGACGGCGAATACGATAAACTCTACGACGAACTCGTTTCTCTTGAAAAATCAACGGGGGTAGTCTTGTTTGATTCTCCCACTCGTAGAGTCGGTGGCGAGCCTATTTCTTCGTTTAAAAAACACGAACATATTCAAAAATTATACAGTCTAGATAAATCAACTAGCACGGAAGAACTTTTAGCTTTTGACGGTAGAATTAAAAAGTTAATTGACGACGTTGATTATACGGTAGAATATAAATTCGACGGCTTAACTATTTGCCTAACCTACGTTGACGGTGCGTTTACGTGTGCATCT
Organism: Clostridia bacterium; assembly: GCA_017554545.1. Classification (GTDB taxonomy): domain Bacteria; phylum Bacillota; class Clostridia; order Christensenellales; family Borkfalkiaceae; genus UBA1259. The sequence goes on along the minus strand of JAFZIB010000112.1, from coordinate 747 downwards.
ACCCGTGGTAACGGTTCGATAGGAGAGGATGTTACGGCGCAGATATTAACGGTTAAAAGTTTTCCTTTAACCATAGCCCAAAAAGGTATTGTTGAGGTTCAGGGCGAGGCAATTATAAAACTTTCGACGCTTGAGGAGTATAATAAAACAGCAACAGAGCCTCTTAAAAACGCTAGAAACGCAGTTGCAGGCGCTATTAGAAATTTAGACCCAAAGGTAACAGAAAAACGTAAGGTAGAGATATATTTTTATAACGTAAACTATATGTCCGAAGGGCAACTTAATTCTCAATTAGAATGCGTTGAGTTTTTAAAATCAAACGGATTTAAGGTGTTTAATTATCTGGAATATTGTAAAGATATAAACGAGGTTGTGACTGCTATAAATAATATTGAAAAAGATAGAAAAAACCTAGACGTTTTAACTGATGGTGCAGTTGTAAAGGTGAACGATTTTTCTAAAAGAAAAATACTAGGAACTACTGATAAATTTCCTAGATGGGCAATGGCGTATAAGTTTGAGGCGGAAGAAGTTACGACCATTATAAACGACGTAAAATGGCAAGTTGGCAGAACGGGAAAACTAACGCCACTCGGCATGCTTGAAGAGACTTTTTTGGCTGGCGCAAACGTTAAAAAAGCAACGCTAAACAATTATTCCGATATTATTAGAAAAGGTATAAAAATAGGCGCTAGGGTTTTAGTTAGAAGAAGTAACGAGGTTATTCCTGAAATACTTGGAACTACC
>JAFZIB010000111.1 GCA_017554545.1 Clostridia bacterium | reverse complement strand
TGTTGCTTGCATCCTGCAAACGCAACTCACAGACAAATGACCGACGAGCAACTAGAAAAGGCGCAAATTCCACCTACGCTAATAAGATATTCTTGCGGTATCGAAAACGCTCAAGATTTAATCGACGACTTGGCGCAAGCGTTAGAAAAAGTCTAAAATTTATTATACAAAAAAAGAGGTAAAAGTTAAATGCCTATCGTAGTTCCAAAAGATATTCCTGCAACTTAAATTTTGCAATCGGAAAACATTTTAGTTATGAACGAAAAGCGTGCTATGGCTCAAGATATAAGACCTTTAGAAATTGCTATTGTAAACTTGATGCCCACGAAAATCGTTACCGAAACTCAACTTATGCGATTGCTCTCTAACTCGCCTCTACAAATAAACGTAACGCTTGTTAGCACAACTACGTACGTTGGTAAAAACACTCCCATAGAGCATCTTACCAGGTTCTATAAAACCTTCGAGGAGATTAAACTTAAAAAGTTCGACGGAATGATTATAACCGGCGCTCCCGTTGAGGAAATCGAATTTTCCGAAGTAAAATACTGGAAAGAACTAGAAGATATTTTCGAGTTCGCTAAAAACAATGTTACCAGCACTATGTTTATATGCTGGGGTGCACAAGCGGCTTTGCATTACTTTTACGGTATAGATAAACATCTGTTGCCTAAAAAACTTTTCGGCGTTTATAAACACAAAAAACTCGTTAAATACGATATGTTGCTTAAAGGTACTGACGATAGATTTTTTATGCCTCACTCAAGACATACTACCGTTTACGAGGAAGATATTAAAAACTGCAAAGACTTGGTGTTGATTGCTGCGTCAAAGCAGGCCGGCGCAAGCATAATACGTTCTAAAGATAACAAATTTATATTTATAACCGGACACGCAGAATACGATAGAGATACTCTATTAAACGAGTATCAAAGAGATTTGGATAAAGGTTTAGTGATAGAACCTCCCGAAAATTACTTCGTAGAAGGTAAAAAGGGCGAAATCAATATGTGTTGGACTTCGACCGCAAACATTATTTATTCTAACTGGCTAAATCACTACGTATATCAACTTACACCGTACGATATCGATAAAATTTAATGATTTCCGCCTTAAAAATAAGCGGAATTATGGGGGCGATTCAGTTTCGATTGGGCGTCCGAAACGAAATGTAAGCATACCGAAGGCTCGTCTTCGTTAAAACGAAACTTAAATTTTAAATGCTAACAATCAAAATTTAGCATACGCTGCTTAATTTATAGCGTACGCTCTACCAAGCCTTGTCCGTTGGGCTAGGATAGAGTGTCAGTTAAACGGAGAACGGTTATGTCGTTTGCTTGTGGCGACTTAACGGCTTTTAGCAAGATAGGAAAAGATAAAGTTCGCCGATTGACGTGTCTTTTCTAAAACTTAAAATTCGGATAAGTATGTAGAAGATTTTGGATAAGCGTTCAAGACCGGAGTGCAAGTCTCCGCGTCTCCACCAAAAATAAACGGACTCGAAAGAGCCCGTTTTGTTTTTTGGCGTTAATAATCGCACACAAGGCAGACTTGCTGGGGGAGGAGTTTGGCTTTGGCCAAACTGTTTGCTATTTTATCGTGTTCTTATGTTTTGTTTATATAAAAATGGTAATGACCTTGTAAACTCCTAGTCCAATTAGTACTAGTGGAGAAAAATTGCCAAGATTATTAAATAAATAGATTAAAC
>JAFZIB010000110.1 GCA_017554545.1 Clostridia bacterium | reverse complement strand
CTGCCGATATTTTATTATATCAAACGGAGTTAGTGCCCGTCGGCGCTGACCAAAAGCAACATTTGGAGCTATCCAGAGATTTAGCTATCCGTTTTAATAACAAATATAGCGAAACCTTTAAAGTGCCCGAGGCTTATATTTCTAAAAATACGGCTAGAATTATGAGTTTAGCTGAGCCGGATAGAAAGATGAGCAAATCAGACGCTAACTTAAACGCGTTTATTTCTATGGACGACGATACCGATACGATTATTAGAAAGTTTAAGCGTGCGGTTACCGATAGTGATAATTCTATTGTTTATTCGCTCGAAAAACCCGGCATTTCAAACTTATTAAGCATTTATTGTGCGTTTACCGACAAGACTTTTGCCGAAGCTGAAAAGGAATTTGAAGGAAAGGGATACGGTGATTTCAAGTTGGCTGTAGGTTCGGCGGTTGCAGACGTGATTGCGCCTATTAGAGAAGAAAAGAATAAAATTTTAACCGATAAAAATTATATTGACGACGTGCTTAAATCAGGCGCTGAAAGAGCAGAGAGAATTGCTTATAAAACTCTTTCTAAAGTTTATAAAAAAGTTGGACTTGTTCCACGCAAAAGGGGCTAAATGTTCGGTTACGTAAAAAACGATATCCCAAATACCTACGTTAAAGACGTAGTGCTATATAAAGCAATGTATTGCGGACTATGTAAAAGTATAGGTAATTGTTGCGGTCAAAATGCTAGATTTCTATTAAGTTACGATTTGACCTTTTTATCGTTACTTTTGCATAATCTTTCGGGAACTGACGTAGTCGTTAATAAAGAACGTTGCATAGTGCATCCTATTAGAAAACGTTCGATTGCTAAACCTACAAAACTTTCAGAGGATATTGGCGCTCTTAACGTTATATTAGCATACTACAAAATATGCGACGACGTTTTAGACGATAATTCTGGTAGATTAAAGCGTTCTTGGTTTACTAAAGCGTATAAAAAGGCAAAAAAGAGACTGCCCGAAATAGATAATATCGTTAAAAACAATTTTAACAAACTTTTAGAGCTAGAAAAAAATAAAAACGACAGCGTTGATATTACTTCCGACCCGTTTGGTAATATGATATTGGAAATCGTAAACTTTTTTTTACCAAACGCAAGTGCAGAACTCAAAGAACTATCGTATGATTTAGGTAGATGGATATATTTAATCGACGCCTTAGACGATTACGATAAAGATTTAAAGAAGGGTAATTTTAACGTATTTTACAATTCGCATTTAAATTGCAAAAGCAAAAAACAATTACTTAGTGAAAATTCGTTTGAAATGGCTAGTTTGTTTGGTAGTTTAATAGGAAGAATAAGCGACAACGTAAATAAATTAGAATATAAATTTAATAAAGATTTAATAGAAAATATATTACGTTTAGGCTTGCGTGAACAAACCAAAAACGTTATGGAGAATAAGAAATGCAAGAATACTACAAAATTCTAGGTGTAAATGAAGATGCTTCCGACGAGGCGGTTGAAATTGCGTATTTAAATTTAAAAGAAAAATATTCTAAAGAAAGATTTTTAGAGGGCGAAATCGGTAACGAGGCGGCTAAAAATTTAACTAAGATAGAAACTGCTTATAACGAGATTAAAGCCTTTAGAAACGAAAATACCGAAAAGAAAAATTCTGACGAATTGTTCGCTAAGGTAGAAAAAAGTATTAAGGAAGGAAATTTAGCCGAGGCTCAAAATGTTTTAGACAATTTTTCAGTTAGAAATGCAGAGTGGCATTATCTTCAATCGGTAGTTTTCTATAAAAAGAACTGGATAAACGAAAGTAGAAAGCAGTTAGAGATTGCCGTTCAAATGGATTCTGATAACGTTAAGTATCAAACTGCTTTAGACAAACTTAAGAAGAATATGGAGCATAACGAGCGAAAGTTCCATCAAGCACATCCCGAGGGCGAGGGCAAAGAGGTTAACAATGCTCAAATGGGCGGAACTAACGATTGCTGTTCTTTTTGCGCCACTTGGTGTTTAATGGATATGCTTTGTTCGTGTTGCTGTAGATAATGAAAAGTAAAATATTAGCGCTTTCCGCTATATCATCTGCGTTTATTACCATAATTCTAACGCTCGGTAGTTACGTAGAAATAGCAGATTTATCGTGCATTATTTTAGCCTCTGTATTCGTTACTTTGCCTTTATATCTTAAATCTTATAAGGGTTGTTTTTTAGCGTATATAGCGGGCGGTGTTCTTGCGCTAATTTGTTCGTTGCCAACTATAACGTTTTCTGTCACATTGCCGGCATACGCACTATTTTCGGGCTTATATCCTATAATTAAAAATATTTTAACCGATAAAGGCGTTAATAAATACGTAAATTTAATTATAGGGCTAATTTGGTGCGTTTTGGCTTGTTACGGCGTATATTTTTATTATACGTCAGTAACGAATTTAAGCATAAATAATCTGCCCAAATTTATCTTTGATTATATATTGTTTTTCGTTGGATTGATGGGCGTAGCTTTTTATTTCGTTTACGATAAATTTTTAAATGTAACGAAATACGTTATAGATAAAAACCTAGGAAAAATTATTAAGTAATGTATCAAAAGAACGACGAATTAATTGCTACCGTAGTCGCTACGGGCGCAAACGGAGAGGGAATTATTAAGGACGAAAATTTCGTTATTTTCGTTCCTTTTTGTTTGCCTCAAGAAAAGGTTAAAATTAAACTTTTAAAAGTTGAAAAAAAATATGCCTACGGGAAACTTATAGAGGTTATCGAGCCGTCGCCTTTTAGAGTTAAGCCTTTTTGCGATGTTTTTGGCAAGTGTGGCGGTTGTCAACTGCAACACGTTAATTACGATAAGCAAATCGAGATAAAAAAAAGAACTATTTTAGACGCTTTTGTTAAAGTTGCAGGTATAAACGTAGATATTAACGACGTGGTATGTGGTAGTAGTGTGGTTAGGTATAGAAATAAACTGCAACTTCCCGTTACTCAAACCGACAAAGGACTTCAAATAGGATTTTATGCCGAAAATTCTCATAGAGTAGTGCCGGTTAGCGATTGCCCGATTAATCCTGTATGGACGAGCGATATTATTAAATGTTTAACTGAATATATGCAAAAAAATAACCTAAAAGGTTACGACGAATTCAATCATACGGGCGACGTTAGGGAGATTACGGCTAGAGAGGTTAACGGTTCGCTAATTATCACGCTAGTTTGTCTAAAAAAATCAATTAAGAACGTTAACGATTTTGTTGAAATATTAAAGCAGAGAATTGATAAAGAATTTACATTATATCTAAATATAAACGATTTAAAAACTAACGTTATATACGGTGAGAAATTTGTTCTTGTTCACGGCAAGAGCGAATACGATTGCAATATGCTTACAATCAAACACTCTATGGGTGTTAGAAGTTTTATGCAAGTCAACGACGAGGTTTGTGCTAAACTATACTCTAAGGTTAAAGACAGTATAGATTTTGACAAAACTCCTGTCGTAATCGACGCGTATAGCGGTGCAGGATTAATGACGGCTTATTTAGCGTTAGACGCTAAAAAGGCTTTTGGTATTGAGATAATACCTGAGGCTGTTGCTATAGCAAACAAACTAGCAAAAAGAAACGGCCTAGAAGATAGAATTACTAATTATCTAGGTAAATGCGAAGATATACTTCCTAATTTAGTGCAAAGCGAAAGCAAATTAAACGACGTTTGCGTAGTTTTAGACCCACCTAGAAAAGGTTGTGATATAAAGGTTATTAAAGCGTTACTTACTTGTAACGTATCAAGGATTGTTTACGTATCTTGTAAGCCTCAAACTTTGGCAAGAGACATAGGTCTATTGACGGGTAGTCTTATAGAAAAGGATGGAATTTTAACAAAAAACGATTGCGATATCAACGGGGTGTATAAAGTTGACGAATTAACTATGTTTGATATGTTCCCAAACACCAAGCACGTGGAGAGTATCGCTTGTCTTTCTAGAAAGTAGTCAAAATATCATTAAATTACAAGTTTGTGTTTATATTTTTCGAATATATAAGTTTAAGCGCTAATATAATTAACTAAAAAGTATTTTGGTGTTTAATGATTGTGCTTAGTAAAAAGAATATAATCACTACTTCGGTTTTTTTGGCAATAGTTATTTGCTTTCTTATTAGTTTTAGTGCTATTGCAAAAGGGAATAGAAAGCACGTTGACGCAAGTTACAATAAGACAATCGTATTAGACGCCGGTCATGGTGGAATTGACGCTGGAGTTTCTGGCAAAATAACGGGCGTTAAAGAGTCGGAATTAAATTTAGCCGTATGTAGAAAAACTGAAATGTTGCTTTCCGAAGCTGGCTACACGGTAGTGCTGACTAGAAAAACTGATGCTGGGTTATACGGCATTGCGCTAGGTAGCCTAAAGAAAAGGGATATGAAAAAGCGTAAAGAAATAATTGAGTCTGTTAAGCCCGACGTTGTAGTTAGCGTGCATATGAATCAATACAGTATGTCGTCGCGCAGAGGTGCTCAAGTTTTTTTTAACGAACAAAGTGAAAACGGTAAATCACTTGCAAATTGCGTACAAAAATCTTTTAATCTAATGCCTGAAGCGACAAGAACTTGCGAGGCGTTAAGAGGGGATTACTATATATTAAATTGTACGCCCTACACTTCTATTATTTGTGAATGTGGATTTTTATCTAACCCAGAAGAAGAACGACTTTTAATATCAGACGAATATCAACAAAAGATAGCGTACGCAATTTTTAAGGGTATTGTCGATTATTTAAGTATTAATTAAAAAATTTTCAAGTCCGAATTTTTATTCGGATTTTTTTATTGAAATTTAACGTTAAATATAGTATAATAATTAAAAAGAATTATGTTGGAGTAGTGTGTTGTTTAAGCTTGGCGAAAAAATGAACGAAACAAAAGCAAATAATCTTAATCCGATTGTTCTTGCCTTCGTTGGAGACGCCGTTTATACTTTATTCGTTAGAGAAAAACTTACTTTTTCTTCCGATTATAAAACGGGTGAACTTAATAAACTTGCAACTAAGGAAGTTAAGGCTACAGCCCAAGCCGAATTTATTAACGACGTTATTCCGTTGCTTACAGATAAAGAATTATCCGTTTATAAAAGAGGAAGAAACGCAAAAAAACCAACTAAAGCGAAAAACGCCTCTGTTACGGAGTACAATGCATCAACGGGATTTGAGGCGTTGCTAGGCTATCTTTATTTGATAGGCGATTACGACAGATTAAATTTTATACTAAACAAGGGGAACATCAATGAAGGTTGAAGGTAGAAACTCGGTTTACGAATTATTAAAGACCGACAAGGAAATAGATAAAATACTAGTTCAAAAAGACTTAAAAGACGAACCAAGTAAAAGGTTAATTAACGCAATTCGCTCTAGAAATATTAAATTGCAACTAGTAGATAAATACGTTATTGACAAGGAAAGTGAAAGTAAGAGAAGCCAGGGCTTTATTGCATACGTTTCTGAATACGAATATTTTGAAGTTGAGGATATTATAGAGGCTTGCGAAGATAAAGATGGATTTATAGTTATCCTAAACGAGATTTTAGACCCTCACAATCTTGGCAGTATCATCAGGGTTTGCGAGTGTGCTGGCGTTGACGGACTTATTATAGGCAAAGACCGTAGCGCAAGCGTCAACGACACAGTTATGAGAATTTCCGCAGGTGCGCTAAATCACGTAAAAGTTGCAAGGGTTACAAATATTAACAACGTTATTGACCAGTTGAAAGACAACGGCTTTTGGGTATATGGTGCTGAATTAGGTGGAGAAAACATTTATAAAAGCAATCTAACCGGGAAAATTTGCCTTGTGATTGGTGGAGAAGATAGTGGTATCAAACGTTTAACCAAGGAAAAATGTGACGGAATAGTTACTATTCCTATGTTTGGAAAGGTTAACTCGCTCAATGCGTCCGTTGCGTGCGGTATTGCCGTTTTTGAGGCTTTGCGTCAAAGAGCAAACGATTAGTTAGACCAAAGAGGGTAAAATGGATTATATTTCATTAACTGACGAGCAACTTGCTACGCTTTCTCAAGGTAAGGATTCCGAAGCGATGCACGTTTTAATTAATAGGTATAAAAACCTAGTTTCGTCTATTGCGCGTTCGTATTTTTTAAACGGTGGAGACGTTGAGGACCTTATTCAGGAGGGTATGATAGGCGTCTTTAAGGCAATAGAGACATTTAACGGCAACGTTGCTTTTAAGTATTACGCTTATAAATGTATTAAAAATTCTATACTATCAGTTATTAGAAGATATAATAGTGCAAAAAATCTACCTCTTGAAAATTATCTGTCGTTATCCGTTTATTTCGACGGTGAAATCGATAAAGCAGATTTCGTTGCCGACGATAATTTTGGACCTGAACAAAGTTTAATTAATAAAGAATCGGAAGTTGAACTCAAAAACAAAATTAATAACGCATTAACTTGTGATGAGAGAAAGATTTTATCTTTATATTTGCAAGGATATTCGTATAAAAACATTAGCGAGCAGATTGATAAAAGCGCAAAATTTGTAGATAATAATTTGCAAAAGATAAAAAAGAAATTAATTTCAGCCTTAGAAGTTTAATTGTAGGAGAGATTATGGAAAATTATTTAGCGTTATACAGAAGATATCGTCCTTCAACGTTTGATGGGCTTATCGGTCAAGAACATATTGTAAAAACGCTGGTTAATCAAATTAAGAATAATCGTTTAGGACACGCATATTTATTTACTGGTACTAGAGGTACTGGTAAGACGTCCGTTGCCAAAATATTTGCTAAGGCTATTAACTGTTTACATCCCATTAACGGCTCGCCTTGTGGCGAGTGTGAAGTTTGTAAGGCTTTGCAAGACCCTTCTAATATCGACGTTATTGAAATAGACGCTGCATCTAACAACGGTGTTAACGAGATAAGAGATTTAAGAGAAAAGGTTCAATATCCGCCCGTATCGTGTTCAAAAAAAGTTTATATCATAGACGAAGTTCATATGCTTACCGGTGCGGCGTTTAACGCTTTGCTTAAAACCTTAGAAGAACCGCCTACGCACGCGGTATTTATTTTGGCGACTACCGAGGTTCACAAAATTCCCGCTACCATACTTTCTAGATGTATGAGGTTTGACTTTAGATTAGTTTCAACTGAGGTTATTGCAAAACATATTGCAGAGATTTTTGATAAAGAGAATAAAATATACGATTACGAGGCTATTTACGCTATTGCTAAAGCCGGCGAGGGTAGCGTTAGAGACGCATTATCCGTAGCTGATATTTGTATTTCGTGCGGTGACGATAAATTGACCTACGAGGACGTTATTAACGTTTTAGGTTCTTCGGGTACGTCACTTCTTAACGAATATATGTATAATCTTTTAAGCGGTAACGTCGGTGGCGTTATGGACAGCATTGAAAAATTATGTTCATTAGGTAAGAGTATAGGTGTTTTAATCAAAGACGTTTGCAGTTATTTAAGAGACCTAATTATCGTTAAAAATTGTCAAAAACCAAACGAGATTTTAGGACTCCCAGACGCATATTTTTTGGAAATTAAAAAGGTTGCCAACCTGACTAATTCCGATAGACTTTTAAGGTCGTTAGATATATTCTCTATGGCGGAAAACGACCTAAGATACTCAAATCATCAACGCGTGGTTTTAGAAACTGCATCTATTAAGTGTTGTAGGCCCGAAACCGATTACAATATAGACGCTTTGCTTGCTCGCATTAAAACTTTAGAGGAGCAAGTAAAAAATGGTGTTAAGTTGTCGATTGAGGATAATGCTATTAACGAACCATTAGATAAGCCTGAAATAAAACAGGAGACTGAAAAAAAGTCTTTAAACATATCAGATTTATCATTAGACGACCTTAAAGGTAAAATATTATCGGGGCTTCGCTCTATGGGTAGAGAAATGCTTTGGAATATTTTTCAAGGAGTTTCAATCTCAGTATCTGGAAACGTGTTGACAGTTAACGTTGCAGACGAAGGTGATTTTGACCTATTAAGTAGAGAAGATAATAAACGATTAATAAACGATTCTCTAGAAGGATTTAATCCGTTCCAACTTGAAATTTGTCGCTTAGAGCAAAGTAAAATGATTAGTGAAATCGACAATGCGACTGAGAGGATGAAAAAAATATTTGGAGAAGATATAATAATTATCAAAGAATAAAGGAGAAACTTAAATGAGTTATAAAGGCGGATTTAACGGCTTTGGTGGAAATCAAATGCAAAATTTGATGCGTCAAGCGCAAAAGATGCAAGAAGATATGAAAAAGGCTCAAGAAGAACTTGAAGAATTAGAAATTGAATCAACTAGTGGTAGCGGTTTAGTAAAGGTAACTATGAGTGCAAAAAAGGTTGTAACTTCTATAGAGATTAGTCCTGACGCAGTAGATTTAGACGATTTGTCTATGCTAGAAGATTTAATTTTAGCAGCACTAAACTCTGGATATGAAGAGGCGGATGCCGTATATGCCGAAAAAATGGGCGCTTTTGGTAATTTAGGTTTATAATGAAGGTATATATAGAGCCGATTGGCAGGCTTATTAACGAATTTTCTAAATTGCCAGGTGTTGGTGTAAAAACTGCTCAGCGCTTTGCATATAAAATTATAAATATGCCACCTGATGAGGCGAAGCAATTTGCCGACGCTATTATTAACGTTAAGGAAAACGTTAAATATTGCAAAATTTGTGGTAACTATTCTGAGGGTGACGTTTGCGACGTGTGTAAGATTCGTGAGCACGATACTATTTGCGTAGTTAAAGAACCTAAAGACGTAATAGCTATCGAGCGTCTTAATGAATATAACGGCGTATATCACGTGCTCCACGGCACGATATCTCCTCTAGACGGCATTGGCCCTAACGATATTAATATTAAGGGGCTTTTATCACGTATTTCAAGCGGAAACGTTAACGAAGTTATTATGGCAACTAATCCAGATGTTGAAGGTG